>NZ_JBHXCW010000250.1:0-10773 GCF_042725365.1 Lentzea sp. NPDC060358
TAATTTTGTGGAGACGGTAAACAAAAACGTGGACCGTTTTTCGCGTGCGTCTCGTTCGGGTGACCCGCGCGGCACCCGGATGAGGAAGTGGCACGCCCGGGCCCTCGCACGGGTCGTCCCCCACCCCAGGTAGAGGGGGTCGCGCGCCGTTCATGACGCGCGGGGCCGAACTTTTTTCGGCGGCGCGCGGGCGTCCCGCCCGAACGGTCTCCGGACACGGCGGAGGCCCGGCGCCCCGACGGCACCGGACCTCCACCGATCCCCCGGCCGTGCGGCCCCTGTACCCGCACGCCCGCGCCCGCCTGACCCGGGCCCCCGACGACGAGGACCAGGCGGGGTGTCTCCCTACGCCTCCGCCATCCCCGCGACGATGGAGTTCCGGGCGGCCCTCCGGGCCGGCAGCACCGCGGCGACCACGGCGGCCACCACGGCCAGGCCGAGCATCACGCCGATCTGCGCGAACGGCACCGAGAAGCTGACCTGCAGCTCCGGGTTGGACAGCGCCTCGACCAGGATCCAGCCGAAGCCCGCGCCCAGCAGCACGCCGACGACCGCGCCGATCAGCGCCATCAGGATCGACTCGACCACCAGCATCTGCCGCAGCTGGCCCCTGGTGAGGCCGAGCGCCCTGAGCAGGGCCGACTCGCGGGTCCGTTCCAGCACCGACAGCGTGAGCGTGTTCGCGATGCCGAACAGCGCGATGATCAGCGCCAGGCCCACGAGCGCCCAGATGAACAGCAGGATCTGGTCGAGCTGGGAGTTGAGCTCCGCCTTGGTCTCGGCCGCGGAGTTGAGCACCGCGACCGGCGAGGTGGAGATGACCCGTTCCAGGTCGGTCCTGGCGGCCGCGATGTCGGTGCCGGGAGCGAGCTTGACCAGGAGCTTGTCGAAGCCCTTCACCGGCTCCTTCGACAACGCGGTGGCGGCGGGCAGCGTCACGATGCCCGTGCCGTAGGTGTTGTCCTTGACCAGCGCGGCGACCTTGAAGTCCTTGCCGCCGAGCTGCACGGTCGCGCCGACGGCCACGCCCGCCCGCTTGGCGTCCTTCTCGCGCATGGCGATCTCGTCGTCCTTCAACGAGCCCAGGGGTCCGTTGGTGGTCTCGGCGCGGACGAGCGAGCCGATCGCGTCGGCCGGGTAGCCGGTCACGTAGGCGTACTCGAGCTGCGGCGACTCGGTGGACGTCGTCAGCTCCGGCGCGATCTTCGCGACGTCGCGGACCTTCGCGAGCTCGTCGGCGAACTTCTGGGTCAGCGGCTGGCTGTAGACGCTGGAGCTGACCTCGTAGTCGGCCGGGAAGCGGTCCTCGACCTTCTGGTTCATCGTCTCGCGGGCGCTGCCGGCCACGACGGTCACCATCGCGACGATGGTCACGCCGATCATCAGCGCGGCGGTGGTGGCGGCGGTGCGCTTGGGGTTGCGGCCCGCGTTGGCCGAGGCCAGCTTCGACGGAACCCCGCGCAGCGCCTTGCCGAACAGCCGGTTCACCAGCGGGACGTACAGCGGGCCGAGGAGCAGGACCGCGAGCAGCAGCACCATCGTGGCGCCGCCGGTGACGAACAGCGCGGCCTCTTCTTCCTGCTGCATGCCGAGGTGGACGGTGGCGGCACCGGCCAGGGCGATCAGCGTGGCGACGACGATCCGGACCTTGCCGGTGCGGGCGACGTCGTCGTGGCTGTCCGGCTGCGAGCGCAGGGCCGCCACGGGGGCTACGCGGGTGGCGCGGCGGGCCGGCAGCACGGCCGACAGCACGGTCACGACGACACCGACGCCGAAGCCCGCGACGATCGTCGTCCAGGTGAGCGGCAGGCGGATGTCGACGTCGCCGCCACCACCGCCCACCGACCCGACGAGGACCTGCAAGCCCGCCGAGACGCCGAACCCGCCGAGGATGCCCAGCACCGACGCGACGAGGCCCATGAAGACGGCTTCGGCGAGCACGCTGCGGAACACCTGCCCGCGGTCCGCGCCGACGCAGCGCAGCAGCGCGAGCTCCTTCGTGCGCTGGGCGACGAGGATCGTGAAGGTGTTGTAGATGACCATGCCCGCGACGACGAGCGAGATCGCGGCGAACGCGAGCAGGAACGACTTGATCTCGCCGGCGGCGTCGCCGACCTGCTCGAGCGTGGCCTTGGTGAGCTCTTCACCGGTCTGCACCTGGTAGCCGGAGCCGACGACGGCCTTGATCTCGTCCGCGAGCTGCTGCTGCGACACGCCGGACCCGGCGACCGCGACGATCTCGTAGATGCGCTGGTCCGGGATCAGCGTGCGCATGCCCTCCGGCGAGACGACCACGTGGTCGCTGCCGGACATGGAGATGCTGCTCGCGCCCTGCTGGTAGGAGCCGACGATCGTGTAGGAGTGCTCGGCGTTGTCCTTGTCGAGCATCGTGAGCTTGTCGCCGACCTTGAGCTTCGCGATCTGCGCGGTCTTGGTGTCAACGGCGATCTCGTCGGACTTGGCGGGGAACCGGCCGTCCTGGAGGTTGAAGTCGCGCAGCTTCTCGGTGGTGGGCAACGGCTGCACGACGGCGTTGCGCGCCTTGCCGTCGCCACCGAGCAGGGCCGCGCTGCCGAACTCGCGGGAGTCGGCGCCCTCGACGCCCTGCGTGGAGCGGATCTTCTGCAGCAGGTCGGCCGGGATGCCGGTCTCGCTGTTGGGGCTGTTGTCCGCCAAGTGCACCGCCGCGTCGACGTTGCGGGCGCTGCGGGCGAAGTTGTCCCTGGTCTGGGCCTCGACCGCGTCACCGAGCACCAGCGTGCCGGTCACGAACGCCACGCCGAGCGCGATGGCGATGCTGGACAGCACCAGTCGTGCCGTGCGGGCACGCAGGCCCGCGAGGATCGTCTTGAGCATCGAGCTCACGCCCCCAGGTGCGTGAGGGCGTTCACGACGGACTCGGTGGTCGGCTGGTGGATCTCGCCCGCGAGGCGGCCGTCGGCGAGCAGCACCACGCGGTCGGCGTAGCTGGCGGCCACCGGGTCGTGCGTCACCATGATCACCGTCTGGCCCAGCTTGCGGACCGACATGCGCAGGAAGTCCAGCACCTCCGCGCCGCTGCGCGAGTCGAGGTTGCCGGTCGGCTCGTCCGCGAAGATCACCTCGGGCCGGGCGACGAGCGCGCGGGCGCACGCCACGCGCTGCTGCTGGCCACCGGAGAGCTCCGTCGGGCGGTGCGTCAGGCGGTCACGCAGCCCGAGGACGTTGACGATCGTGTCGAACCACTGCTGATCGGGCTTGCGACCCGCGAGCTCCAAGCCCAGCAGGATGTTCTGCTCCGCGGTCAACGTCGGCAAAAGGTTGAACGCCTGGAACACGAACCCGACACGGTCACGGCGCAGCTTCGTCAGGTCCTTGTCGCCGAGCTTCGTGATCTCGGTCTGTCCGATGTGGATGGACCCACCGTCCACCGTGTCCAAGCCCGCCAGGCAGTGCATCAGCGTCGACTTGCCCGAACCCGACGGACCCATGATCGCCGTGAAACGCCCCGCCTGGAAAGCGACGTTGATGCCGTCGAGCGCCCGCACCGCGGTGTCACCCCTGCCGTAGACCTTCACCAGGTTGTGGGCGGCCGCGGCGGTAGTGCCGACAGCGCTCGTATCGGACACCAGTGCAGACATGTCTCTTGCCTTCCTCACAGGGGGTGGTGCGTGCTGAGGAAGAAGCTAGGAGCAGCCCGGGTGCGCGGTCATCAACTCCGCGACGCGTTGCGCATCAGCCTGAGGTATGACAACCGGGACTACTCCAGCAGACCCCGGTCGTACGCGATCGCCACGGCCTCCGCGCGCCGGGAGGCGCCCAGCTTGGCCATGATCCGCGAGAGGTGCACCGAGACGGTCTTCTCGCTGATGTAGAGCTCCTCGCCGACCTCGCGGTTCGTCCGCCCGGCGGCCACGAGACCGAGCACGTCGCGTTCGCGCGGCGTGAAGAGGTCGACCTGCTCACGGACCGGTTCCTCGGGCCTGAGGGTGATGCGGGCGCGCTTGGCGCACGAGGCCACGGCCTCGCCGAGCGGGAGGGCCTTGAGCTCCGTCGCCACCTCGTCGGCCTTGCGCAGCTCCTCGGCGGCCTCGTCGCGGCGGTCGGCGCCGAGCAGGGCCTCCGCGAGCCGCCAGCGGCACAGCGCCTGCTCGTACACGAGCCCGTAGGCGAACCCGTCGACCGCGGCTCGCCACAGCTCCGGGTCGCCGGCACCGGTCAGCCGCGACTCCTCCGCCACGGCACGGGCGAGCCATGCCTGGCCCTCGGGACCGAGGGAGGTGCTGCGCGGGACACCGTTCTTCGCGGTGAGCCGGACGTGCTCGGCCAGCTTGCGCCCCGCCTCGACGGCCTTCTTCTCGGCGGCGGCGTCGCGCTTGCGCCGGGCCTTGGCCGCGATGTCGGCGTACCCGGCGACGCCGACCGCGCCGATCCGGATGTCCGCGAGCGACCACGGCCCGCCGAGCTTCTTGGTCCACTCCACGGCGTCCGCGACCCGGTCGACCGCGAGCTCCGGACGACCGCGCCACAACGCGAGCTCGCCGCCGGTGCCGCCGGTGATCAGCGCGATCTGGATGTCGCGGTGCCAGTCGTTGCGCAGCTTGGTGATCATCCGCTCGGACTCGGCCAGCTCGCCGCGCGAGACCGTGAGGTGCGTGCCGGCGGCGGCGAGCCGGGCGAGGACCGTGGAGGACACGGACGTGCCCGGCGGTTCGCTCGCCCACTCCGCGTAGGACCAGTCGCCGAGGTAGTAGTGCACGAGGACCTGCATGATGCGGATCTCGACGCCGTAGGTGCTCCAGGTCAGACCGGTCTCCTGGGCGCGGTCGCCCGCCTGCTTGAACACGCTCGCGGCCTCGGCCAGGTCGCCCGCGTCGTAGTACATCAGGCCGAAGTAGTACCAGGCCCGCAGCTCGGTGTTGACCGCCCCGACCTCGCGGGCGCTCTCGATCGCGCGCTCGAAGTCCGTGCGCGCCTCGGCGTGGCGGCCCGCGTAGTCGCCGAGGAGCCCGAGGGTGCCCAGGGCGTCCGCCACCGCACCGGGAGCACGCGCGGCCCGGCCGTCCGCGATGGCCTTGCCGGCGAACTCCCCGGCCTCCGCGTGCCGCCTTTGCTGGCGCAGCAACGAAGCCATGCCCGCGAGCACACGGGCGCGAGTCGGGCTGGCGTCGCGTTCGCGCACCAGGTCCCAGGCACCGGTCATCACCTCGTGGTGCTCGCGGTCGTTGCCGTCGAGCGTCGACAACGCCTGGGCGAGCCGGAGCAGCACCTCGGCCGCGTCCTCGGGCGACTGCCCGCCGAGCGCTTTCTGGGCGTTGCGCCCGAAAGCGACGGCCCGCTCCGGCTGGCCCGCCGTGCCCGCGACCCAGGACGCCCGGCGCAGCAGCACCGACTCGTCCACATCGGACGGACGGTCCGCCGCGGGCACCGCGGTCCACAGGGTGAGCGCCTTCTCCAGGTGGCGCAACGACTCCGCGGGCGCACCCGCCCGTTCGGCCTCGCGCGACGCGGTGATCGACGCCTTGAGCGCCTGCGGCAGGTCGTGACTCTGGAACGCGTGGTGCGCCAGCGCCGCGGCGGCACCGCGTTCGTCGAGGTGCTGGGCCAGGTGGTGGGCGTAGCCCGCGTGCAGCCGGACCCGTTCGCCGGGCAGCAGGTCGCCGTACACGGCCTCGCGGACCAGCGCGTGGCGGAAGGCGTAGACCTCGTCGTCCTCGACGACGAGCAGGTGGTGCTGGACCAGCTCGCGCAACGCCGCGTCGAACGCGATGTCCGTCATGCCGGTGACCTCGCGCAACCGGTAGTGCCGCACGCGCCGTCCCCGCACCGACGCGACCCGCACCACGTGCTGCGCCTCGGGGCTGAGGCTCTCGACCCGGCTGAGCAGCACGTCGGCGAGCGCGGACGGCAACGACCGCGCGTCGTCGCACGTGGCCACCGCCGTGAGCTCCTCGGCGAAGAACGCGTTGCCCTCGGACCGTTCCGCGACCTGCCGGACGACGTCCTGCGGCAGGTCGTCGGACAGCGCCTCGACGAACCTGCGGGCGTCGGCGGCGTTGAACGGCGTGAGGTCCAGACGGTCGACGGCGGGCAGCCGGACCAGCTCGGACAGCAAGGGGCGCAACGGATGGCTGCGGTGCAGGTCGTCCGCGCGGTAGGTGCCGACGACGAGCAGGCGCTGGGAACGCAGGCGGGACAACAGGAACGACAGCAGGTAGCGCGTGGAGGCGTCCGCCCAGTGCAGGTCCTCGACCACCAGAAGCACGCGTTGCTGCTGCGAGAGATCGCCGAGCAACCCGAGCACCGCGTCGAAGAGCTGCAGCTGCCCGACGTCCTGCTCAGGCCGGCGACCGGGGATGAGACTCGGCGCGATCATGCTCTCGGTGCCCGGCTCCCGTTCGGCCGGCAACGCGAGCTGGGGCAGCAACATGGCGAGCGCGGGCCGGTTCGCCGTGTTCCCGAGCGTGCTCAGGGCCTCCGCGAACGGCAGGTAGGGCAACCCGGTCTCGCCGGCGTCGAGGCACCGTCCCGTGAGGACGAGCGTGTCCCCGGCACTGGCGGCGAGCTCACCGACCAGCCGCGTCTTGCCGACCCCGGCATCCCCCGCGAGCAGCACCGCCCCCGCGGCACCCTCCCCCGCCTGCGCCAACGCGGCGCGCAACCGGCCCAGCTCCCGATCACGCGCGACCAACGGGATACCGGTACCGAGGCGCGCCACGAGAGGCATGCTCGCACACGTCATGCCCCGACGCCGCCGTGTTTCCGCGAGGTGCGGTGGATCACCCGCCGCAGCCAGGACGGCCCGGTGCCGTGCGACCGCTGCCAGTTGCACCGGGCGCTGTCACGCCGGTAGTCGATTTCCGCCTTGATCGCTTCGGGGGTCCATTCCGTCATGGTGCCGAGGGTGCTGCTGAGGGGGCGGGGTGGGCATCGGGCGATCACGTGGTCCGGGAGCGGTGGGGGCCTTACCCCGGCCGGTGGGGTTGGCGGTGCGGGCGGGAGTGCGGCGGGGTGGAGGGGCTGAGGGGTAGACGGGTGCTGCGGGCGAACGGGGCTGCGGGCGGACGGGCGCAGCCTGCGCGGACCGCGCCGAGGTGCGGAGAGCGTGGATGGCGTCGGGGTACGAAGAGCGCGGATGGCGCCGGGGCTCTTACGCGCCCGCAGCGTGAACGCACCTCTCGGGCCTGAACGCGCGCCTCAATCCGAGGGCACCCGTCAGTCGGAACGCGCGCCTAGCGCCGAACGCACCCCTCGCGCCGAGCGCGCACCTCAGGCGAGCCGACGGTTCTAGCCGAACGCACGCCTCGGCACGAGCGCACACCTCGCGGCCCACGGCACAAGCGCGCACCTCACGCCATGCGGCCCGAGTGCGCCCCTCACGCCAAGCGCACCCCTCGGCCCGAGGGATGCCTCAAGCCAACTGCTCCCTTCGGCTCGAACACGCGCCTAACGCCAAGCACACCCTCGCCCCGAGCACGCACCCGCCCGAGCGCACACCTCACGTCAACGACGCCCCTCGACCCGAACGCGCGCCTCACGCCAACTGCTCCCCTCGGCCCGAACGCGCCCCTCCCGCCAAGCGCACCCCTCACCCCGAGGCACGCCCCAAGCCGCGCCCCACGCCAACCACCCCTCGAACCGAGCGCACCCCTCACACCGACCCCAACCCCACAACCCCAACCCCAGCGCCGAACCCCCAAACGGCGCTCACCCCACCGAAGCCACCCGAGTCCGAGCCAGCCGCGCCCGCACCCCGTCCGCCTCCGGAGCACCCAGCTCCGTGAACAACGCCAGCGCCCGCTGCCAGTGCGCCGCCGCCCCCTGCGCGCCGAGCTCCTCGAACACCGCCGCCAGCCGGTCGTGCGCCAGTGCCTGGTGGTACGGCGACACGGCGTCGGAGGCGACGGCCAGGGCCGTCCGCGCCGACGACAGCGCGCCGTCGGTGTCGCCGGTCTCGAGCAGGGCCGTCGAGATGTCGACGTGGCACGCCGCCTCGCCGCACTGCTCGCCCACCTCGTGGTACATCTCCAGCGCGACCCGCAGCCAGGGCATCGCGTCGTCGAAGCGCTGGGTCGCGAGGTACAGCAGGCCGAGGTGGTGGTGCGCGTTGGCCTCGGCCCACTTCGAGCCGGCGATCCGCGAGATCTCCATCGCCTCGCGGTAGTGCGCCTCCGACTCCTCGGCGCGGCCCAGGTCGAGCAGCGTGCCGGCGACGGTGGTCAGCGCTCGGGCCTGCTGGTGCACGTCCTCCTTGCGCCGGGCCGTCTCCAGGGCGCCGCGCTGGGCTTCCAGGGCCTCCTCGAAGCGTTCGAACTGCAGCAGGGCCACGCCGAGGTTGAACTGCATCACGAACCGCGCGTCGTCGTCGTTCAGCGCTATCGCCGCCTGCAGCGCGGCTTCGGTGAGGCGCAGCGAGGTCTCTCGCTCGGTGCGCAGCCAGAGGTAGCGCGACAGCGTGTACGGCAGCTGCCAGGCGTGCACGTGCCAGCCGGAGGTCGCGGCGTGCTCGGCCGCGGCGATCAGGTTCGCCCGCTCGGCGTCGAACCACGCCATCGCGTCCGCGGCGCCGGACAGCGCCGGCACGTGGACGGGTCTGTGCTCGGGCGCCACCAGGACGCTGCCGCGGTTGATCGGCAGCAGGCCATCGGCCAGGTCCGAGCAGTGCAGGTAGTAGTCGAGCATGCGGCCGGTCGCGGCGCGGCGTTCCGGTTCGGACAGCTCGCCCGCCAGGGTCTTGGTGTAGACGCGGACGATGTCGTGGGCGACGTGGCGGCCGGGTTCGCTGACGGACAGCAGGTTCGCGGCGGTCAACGCGTCCAGCGCCCGCTGCGCCTCCAGCACGCCGACCTCGCCCATCGCGGCGACCACGTGCGGGGTCAGGTCCGCGCCGGGGTGCAGGCCGATGATCGCCAGCAACCGCGACGGCAGCGCGGGTAGCGCACGGCGTGAGGCGTCCAGCGCGGCACGCACGGTGCCTTCGCCGTCCTCGAGACCGAGGGCGGCCAACCGGCCGTGTTCGTCCTGCAGTTCCTCGACCAGTTCGGCCACCGCGAGCTTCGGCGACACGGCGAGTCGGGCCGCGGCGATGCGCAACGCCAGCGGCAGGCCGTCGCAGAGCTCCGCGAGCTGCCGCAGGGCGCCGGACTCGATGTCCTCGCGCCCGGCGATGCGGCCCAGCACGTCGACGGCGGCATCCGGGTCGAGCATGTCCAGCTCGACCAGCTTCGCCTCGACCTGCGCGACGAGACCGACGAGGCGGCGGCGTGAGGTCACGACCACGCACGAGGGCGCGCCGGGCAGCAACGGCAGCAGGTCGGCGGAGCTGCGGACGTTGTCGAGCATCACGAGCATGCGGCGGTCGGCCAGCAGCGTGCGCAGCAGTGCCGAGCGCTCGTCGACCGAGACGGGCGTGTCGCTCGCCGGGACGCCGAGCGCGCGCAGGAACCGGTTGAGCACCTCGCCGATCTCCAGCGGTTCCCGGTTCGGGTCGTAGCCGTGGACGTCGACGTAGAGCTGGCCGTCCGTGAACTCCTCGCGGACCCGGTGCGCCCAGTGCAGCGCCAGCGCCGTCTTGCCCACCCCGGCCGGTCCGGTCACGAGCAGCACCGGGCCGTCGTGGCCGCGCAGCACGGCGTCCATCTGGGCCAGCTCGGGATCCCTGCCGACGAGCACGACGGGCGCGCGCGGCAGCTGCGCCGGCACCGCCACCGGCGCGAGTTCGCGGGCCGTGGCCTGCACCGGCACCCGGACCGGTGCGCGTTCGGGCTCGGGGCTGTTGCCCGCGAGCACGGCCTGGTGCACGCGGCGCAGCTCGAAGCCCGGTTCGACGCCGAGCTCCTCGATCAGCACGCGCCGCGCCTCCCGGTACGCCGCCAATGCCTCCGCCTGCCGGCCCGCTTGGACCAGCGCGCGCATCAGCAGGCCGTGGCCGCGTTCGCGCAACGGGTGCTCGGCGACCACCGCGCCCAGCCGCGCGACGAGTTCGGGCCCCTGCCCGATCGCGAGGCCGAGCTCCGCGCGTTCCTCGAGCACCGCGAGCCGCCGTTCCACGAGCCGGCCGCGCTCGACGTCGGCGAAGAGCCCGGACACCCCGCCCAGCGGCTCGGCGCGGAACAGCGCCAGCGCGTCGTCGAGCTCGACCGCGGCTGCGGCGAGGTCACCGGCGGCGCGCAGGCGGTTCGCGAGCAGCACTTGACGTTCGACCACGTCGAGGTCGAGCGCGCCCGGTTCGACACGCAGCAGGTAGCCGTCCCCCGCGGACGTCAGCAGCTCGGCCGGGGCGCGCCGCGCGCGGGCCGGTTCGAGCGCCCGGCGCAGTCCGGCCACATAGGTCTGGACCAAATTCACCGCGCTGGAGGGCGCGTTGTCGCCCCAGACGGCTTCGATGATCTGCCCGCGGCTGACGGGCGTGCCGCGGGCCAGCAGCAGGACCGCGAGGACCGCGCGCTGTTTCGCCGCCCCCAGATCAACGTCCTGACCTGCGCGAACGACTCGGAGAAGGCCGAGAACCTCGTACCTGAGGGGTTCCTCGCCGTGCGTCACCGATCTGTCCTTCGCCTGGTGGCCACCTGGAGCTTGAAGATCACTTCAGTCGGGCTCCAGTCGTGCTGTAGAAGCCATTCTTACGCTTAGCGTGTCCAACCAACCACAGACGGCGAGATCAACGGAAACCGGAGATCGAGCGGCTGGCGCGGGTTGGACCGGACAGCGGAACACCCGCTGCTCCCCATGATCGACGTGGGTCGGCCGGCGTGCAAGGGGCATCCCGCCCGCGGCGGCGGAACGCCGGCCGGC
>NZ_JBHXCW010000251.1:0-10679 GCF_042725365.1 Lentzea sp. NPDC060358
GGATGTCAAACGGCCGAAAAGCGTGGCCGTTTGACATCCCCCTCCACGTGCAGCAAGAGCTGAGGTGCGACTCGTGACGGGGCACCCACCGCTGAGAGCTTCGCTCAAAAGCCAAGGGGCTGCTCGCCTTCGGCTTCGCTGCTCGCCTTCGGCTTGCCCGAGGCCTGGTTACGGCACCACCAGGACCGGCCAGTGGCCCGACCGGATCAGCCTCGTCGCCACCGACCCGGCGAACCGGTGGCCCGTCTGCTGCGACGCGCCTACCACCACCATGTCGGCCTGGCACTGGTCGGCGGAGTCGCGCAGCAGTGTGACCGGGTCGCCGAACGTCTTCACGAACGTCACGGGCACGTTTAGCTCCTCCGCCGCGGACCGGATCTGGCCCGCCAGTTCGGCGTGCAGCTTCGCGGTGGCCTCGTGTTCGAACACCGACGCCACCGCCGGGCTCAGCGCCGCCAGGGTCGAGTGGCACGCCACGAAGGCGACCACCAGGCGGGCGCCCTGGCGGCGGGCCAGGCCGAACGCCGCCGCGGTTGCCCTCATCGCGGTGTCCGAGCCGTCCACGCCGACCAGGATGGTCCGCGCCGACGGGCGGGGAGCGGGACCAAAGGAGTCCACTGTGGACTCGAATGCGTTCACACCGGCGCTCACGGTTCCCCCTCAACGGTCAACGAGCGACAGCCGAGTCTGCTTCCTTCTTCTCGAGATCGATCGTCGTGCGCAACGTGATCGGCTTGAGCAGCAGTGCCGCCACCACGCCGATCAGGCCCACCGCGGCGGAGATCAGGAAGATGTGCGCCGTCGCGTCGCCGTAGACGGTGTGCACGACCGTCTGCACCTGCGGCGGCAGGGCGCTCAGGTTCAGTGCGCTGGTGCTGCCGGTCGACTGGCCCGCGGGCACGTGCAGCGCGGCGGACAGGTCGGCGGTCACGCGGTTGGCGAGCACGGCGCCGAGCACCGAGACGCCGATCGTGCCGCCCAGCGACCGGAAGAACGTGACGGACGCGCTGGCCGCGCCCAGTTCGCTCAGCGGCACGCTGTTCTGCACCGCCAGCACCAGGTTCTGCATGGTCATGCCGACGCCGATGCCCACCACGGCCATCGCGACGCCGACGATCCACAGCGCCGTGGCGTGGTCGACCATGCCCAGGCCGAGGAAGCCCACCACGAGGGTGATCGTGCCCGCGACGATGTAGGGCTTGATCTTGCCGGTGCGGCTGATCAGGCGGCCGGAGATCGTCGACGACACGAGTACGCCGGCCATCAGCGGGATCGTCAGCAGACCCGCCTCGGTGGGGGAGTAGCCGCGGCCGATCTGGAAGTACTGGCCGAGGAACACCGCGCCGCCGAACATGGCCATGCCGACCGCGAGGCTCGCGATGATCGCCAGTGCCGGGGTGCGCTGGACGACGATGTGCAGCGGCACCACGGGTTCGCTCACCCGGCGCTCGACCGCGACGGCCGCGCCGAGCAGCACGATCCCCGCGCCGACCATGGCGCCGGTCTGCCACGACAGCCAGTCGAACGAGTTGCCGACGAACGACACCCAGATCAGCAGCACGCTCACGCCCGCGGCGATCAGCGCGGCGCCCAGGTAGTCGATCTTCACGTTCTCGCGGCGCCTGGTCTCGAGCTTCAGCGTCGCCTGCAGCACCACGAACGCGATCGCGGCGATCGGCACGGCGACCCAGAAGCACCAGCGCCAGCCGAGCCACGACACGTCGACGATCAGGCCGCCCAGCAGCGGGCCGCCGACCGTGGCGACGGCCATGACCGCGCCGAGGTAGCCGTTGTAGCGGCCGCGCTCCCGCGGCGGGATGATCGCGGCGATCACGACCTGCACCAGTGCCTGCAGGCCGCCGACGCCGATGCCCTGGAACGCGCGGGCGGCGATGAGCTGCCCGGTGTCCTGGGCGAAGCCGCTGATCAGCGAGCCGATCACGAAGATCACGATCGCGACCTGGACCAGCGTCTTCTTGTTGAACAGGTCGGCGAGCTTGCCCCAGATGGGGGTCGTGGCCGTCGCCGTGAGCAGGGTGGCGGTGACCACCCACGTGTACTGGGTCTGCGTGCCGTTCAGCGAGCCGATGATGCGGGGCAGCGCGGTGGAGACCACCGTGGAGCTGACCATGGCCACGAACAGTGCGAGCAGCAACCCGGACAGCGACTCCAGCACCTGCCGGTGCCCCATCGCCTGAGTCTCGATCTTCAACGTCCCGCCCCTTCGTCCCTGCAATTCTTGCGCGTCGTGCAAATTTGCGCAATGGGAAACTTACTCCACCGCTACGCTGGGTGCATGGAGACCCTCACCACTCGGCGCGAGCACAAGAAGGCGGTGACCAGGCGGTCGCTCGCCGGGGCGGCGCTGCGCCTGGCGATGGAGCGCGGTCTCGACGGCGTGACGGTCGAGGACATCGCGGACGAGGCGGGCGTGTCGCGCCGGACGTTCTCCAACTACTTCACCAGCAAGGAAGACGCCGTCGTGGACGCCGACCGCGAGCGCACGAGGGCGCTCGTGGCCCTGGTGGCGGCGCGGCCCGCGGCCGAGGGCGCGTGGCAGGCGCTGCGCGCGTCCACGGCGGAGCTCTACCGCGCCCGGCCCGTCCCCGACGTCGAGTGGATGGCCCAGCTGCGGCTGCTGCGCCGGCACCCGTCCCTGATCGCACGCCAAGCAGGCGACCAGGTCGCACTCGAACGCGACCTGACCGCCGTGCTGGTCCTGCGGGAACCGGACGAGGAGGTGGCCCGGCTGATGGCGTCGGCGTTCCTGTCCACCGTGCGCACCGGCATCGCGCTGTGGCTGGAGAGCGCGGGCGCGCGCCCGTTGCCGGAGGTGGTCGACCGGCTGCTGGGCCGGGTGAGTGTTCAGGGCACGTAGACCTGCCCGGTCTGCCGTCCCTCGATCGACCGGACGTAGGCCCGCACCACGTCGGCCAGCGGCACCGGCTTCATGCCGGGGAAGAAGTCGCCGTAGACGTCCAACGACTCGGTGAACACGGTCGGGCTCACGGCGTTGATGCGCTGCGGTGCGATCTCGATGGCGGCCGCGCGCACGAACGACTCCAGCGCGCCGTTGGCCATCGACGCGGCGGCGCCGGTGACGATCGGTTCGCGCGCCAGCACACCCGTGATCAGCGTGAACGACTCCGTGACGTGCGTCAGCCCCTCCCGGACCAGCGACACCTGCGACAGCACCTTGCCGGTCAGGCCCGCCTGGTAGTCGTCGGCGGTGAGCTCGGCGACCGGCCGGTACGGCACGCTGCCCGCGGCGATCGCGACGGCGTCGACCTGGCCGACGGTCTGGTAGAGGTCGGCGACCTGGGCCGGGTCGGTCACGTCGTACTGCAGGTCACCGCCCGTGCGGGAGACGGTGACGACGTCGTGCCTGCGGTCGGCGAGCCCCCGGTGCAGCGCGGTGCCGAGCGTGCCGGTGGCTCCTACGAGCAGAATCCTCATGCCGTCGACGCTAAGCGCGCGTTCCCGGCGGGGGAAATGCCGTTCGTGCAGCACTTATGATCAGCGGTCATGAATGTCGAGCTGCGTCACCTGCGGGCGCTCGCCGCCATCGGCGACCACCGTTCGATCACCGCGGCGGCCAGGGCGCTGCACGTCACGCAGCCCGCGCTGTCCCGCACGCTCGACCAGCTCGAGAAGCGGCTGGGCGTGCGCCTGGCCGACCGCACCACCCGCCACGTCGCCCTGACCGACGCGGGCCACCGGCTGTGGGAGCACAGCCACCGCATCCTGACCTCGCTGGACTCGGCGCTGGCCGAAGCCGTGCGGCCGCAGCCCCTGCGGCTCACGTTCGCCTGGGCCGCGCTCGGCCGGTTCACGATCCCGTTCCTGCGCGAGTGGCGCGCCGAGCACCCGGACGTGCTGGTCCGCATCCGCCGCTCCGACGACCCGGAGGCGGCGCTGCGCAGGGGCGACGCGGACGTGGCGGTGCTGCGGTCCGGGGCGTCCGGCGCGGGCCTCGGCCACGTCGCGCTGATCGAGGAACCCAGGGTCGCGGCCGTCGCGGACGACCACCCGCTGGCCTCCCGCACCGCGCTGGTGCTGGACGACCTCGTGGGGGAGTGCGTCGCGGTGTGCGAGACGGCGGCGACCACCTCGGCCGACCTGTGGCCCGCCGGGTCGCGGCCGCGCACGGTCGACGTGCCGGGCGTGGTCGAGTGGCTCACCTCGATCGCGACCGGGACGACCGTCGGTGTCACGGCGGCGGGCACCAGCCACCACAACCCGCACCCCGGCGTGACCTACCTGCCGCTGGCCGACGCCGATCCGATCACCGTGCACCTCGCTTGGCCGGCGGCGGCGCCGCACCCGTCGACGGAGGCGTTCGTCGCGCTGGCTCAGCGGCATCTGGCCGCCACAGCCGCAGTTGCAGCATCGCCGCGAACCGCGCGTTCGGATCGGTGAGGTCGATCTCGCCGACCTCCGACAGCCGCCGCAGCCGGTAGCGGAACGTGTTGGGGTGCACGAAGACGGCGGCGGACGCGGCCGTCACGTCCCCGAACGCGTCGAGCCACGCGTTCAGCGTCTCGACGAGGCAGGCGTTGTGCCGGCGGTCGTAGTCGATCAGGCGGGCGACCGGGCCGCTCAGGGTGTCGCCGCGTTCGGCGATGAGGTCCGACAGTTCCAGCAGCAGGCCCTCGCTGTGCACGTCGGACACGCGCGCCACCGGCCGCGGCGACCGGCCGGCGCGCAGCACCCGCAGCACCAGGTCCGCCCCGGCCCGCGACCGCGCGAGCGTCAGGCCGTCCGCGAGCGGGCCGACGCCCACCAGCACCTGGTCGCCGATGCGGTGGCGGAAGTCGTGGGCGATCCGCAGCGCCCTGTCCTCCGTCTCGGCGGGCAGGATCGCGTAGGCGACGTCGCTGATCAGCGCGGCGGCGGCGCGCGGGTGCACGGCCGTCAGGTGCATCGCGAACGCGTCGGCGACCTGCTGGCGCTCGGCGAGCAGCCGGGCGTGCGAGGCGGGGTCGTCGCCGTGGGAGTGCGCGAGCGCCAGGGCCAGCACGACGCACGACTGGTCCGCGAGCCCCAGCCGCCGCACCGCCTCCGCCGCACCCGCGCCGCCCTCCACCGCCGTGGAGACCAGGTCGGCGCGCAGCCGCCGTTCGACGTCCGCACCCGCCCGCTGGCGCATCATGTGCAACGCCACGAGCTTGGCGGCGTCGGAGAACGCCCGGGACGAGTCGGGGGACAGCGGCGCGCGGACCGCGGCCCAGATCGAGCCGAGGAACTCGTCGCCCGCCCGCACCGCCACCGCGACCCTGGGCAGCACGAAGCCGTCGGCGGAGTCGGCTCCCTCGATCGTGACGGGCTGGTCGCTGCGGTAGAGGTGCTGGAACACCCCGCGCGCCTCCAGCAGCTGCGAGAACCGCGCGGGCACCCGCCGGCCGAGGATCGTCTCGACCCGCGAGGCGTCGGCCTCGTCCTGCCGCCCCGAGAACGCGAGCACCCGCGAGCTGCGGTCCTCGATCGTCACCGGCGCGTCGATCAGCGACGCGACCGCGTTGGCCAGCGCGAACAGGTCACCGGCCGGCACGCCGCCGAGCGTCTCGGACGTGTCGACCTCACCCTCGGCCAGCAACGACCGCAGCATCGCGGCGAGCTGCGTCCACGACGCGCCGGGCGCGAGACCGAGCAGCACCACACCGGAGCGGTCGGCGGCGGCCGCGACCTCCTCGGTGACGACGACCGGAGCCCGCAGGACGAGTGCCGCGGCCCCCTCCCGCCCCAGTCGCGCGAGGAGCTCGGCGGGCTCGCGCACCCCCACGCCCAGCACGAGCGCCGACGCGGGCAGCGCCTGGTCGTCGTCGGGGTCGTGGATCACCACGCCACCGATGTCGGCGGCCTGGCCGGGGTCGCCCCGCACGAGGTCGATCAGCGTGGTGCCGAGGTCGTCGAGGACGCGGGCGAGACCAGTTCGCGGACTCATCCCCCCACCTTGCCACCGGCCGCGGAGAGCAGCCGCCGCGAACCCCGCTCCGGGCGGGACCGCCGCTCGGGGATCTCCGCCGCACGCACCCGGACGTGTCCGCGCCGGGCATTGCGTGCTCTGCGGCACGGATTGTCGCCACCTGTTCGCAACAGCCATAGTCTGGCGACTGCTCCGAGCGCGCCCGGTGACGGTGCACGAGCGGGCTCGGCTTTCGATCCCGGTGACGAGGTGGTGATCCGCGATGTCCGGTGTGGGCAACGCCCTGCTCCTGGCAGGGGCTTCGCTGCTGCTGGGGTCGGTCGTCTTCCTGCTGGCGGCCGGACTGGGGAGGGCGGAACCCTCCACGCCGCGGACGGCCAGGCGGCTGGCGGTCAAGGTCCGGGTGACCTGGGTGGTGCTCGCGGTGTCCGTGGTGGCGGTCTGCGCCGGTTCGTGGCTGGGCGACTAGAAGTCGCGAGTCCTCCTCGGCGGGCCGGCTCCGCGAAGGCTGTCGCACATGATTTGCAACAGCCAAATACTGGCGATAAGCGACCGCCGCTCGAACAGGGCCGGGTAGAAGTGGACTCGGTCCTCGTCACCCGCAGCGTGGCGGCGAGGCGTCGAGGCGGTGAGCTCGCCGCCCACGAGTCGCGAGGGAGACGTGAAGGACAACCGACTACTTGCCGACACGGCGGTCACGGCGCTCGCGCCCGTGGTCTGGGGCAGCACCTACATCGTCACGACGCAGCTGCTGCCACCCGACCGGCCGTTGCTGGCCGCGGTGGTCCGCGCGCTGCCGGCGGGCCTGGTCCTGCTGCTGTTCGGGCGGATCCTGCCGAGGGGCCTCTGGTGGTGGCGCGCCCTCGTGCTCGGGACGCTCAACATCGGCGCGTTCTTCTTCCTGCTCTTCGTCTCCGCCTACCACCTGCCCGGCGGGGTCGCTGCGCTGGTGGGGTCGGTCCAGCCGGTGGTCATGCTGGTGCTGGCCGCGCTGGTGCTGGGCGACCGCGTCCGCCTTCCCCACGTGCTCGCCTGCTTCGCCGCCACCGCGGGCGTCGCGTTGCTGGTGCTGAAGGCCACGGCACAGCTCGACCTGGTCGGCGTGCTCGCCGCGATCGGAGGCGCGGTCAGCATGGCGTCGGGGGTCGTGCTGACGAAGCGGTGGCGTCGGCCCGAGGGGGTGAACGTGCTGCTGTTCACCGGCTGGCAGCTCACCGCCGGCGGCCTCGTCCTGCTGCCCGCCCTGTTCCTGGTCGAGGGCCTGCCGAGCACGATCACCGGCACCAACGCGCTGGGCTTCGGCTACCTGGTCGTGCTCGGCTCGCTCTTCGGCTACACCGTCTGGTTCCGCGGCACCGACCGCGTCCCGGCGATCGGCCTGTCGTTCCTCGGCTTCTGCAGCCCGATCATCGCCACGACGCTCGGGTTCCTGTTCCTCGGCGAGACGCTCTCGCCCCTGCAGCTGCTGGGGGCCGCGATCCTCGTCGGGGCCATCGTGCTGGTCCAGCTGACCCCGACGAGAACACCGCCGCTCACGCCGCAGCCCGAACTCCGGCACGCGGCCGCGCGGTAGGTGCCGGTTACCTGCAACCGTCTCCGCGGGTCGCAGAACGAGGAAGAAGCGGTGCTCGCCGCGGTGCCGCCCCGGACCGGCACTGCGGTACCGGCCAGGGGCGGCGTCAGCGCCCGGCCGACGGCACGAGCACGTCCGCGCACGTCTCCGACGCGCTCTTCGCCTCCGAGAGGAAGATGGTCTGGGCCATCATCCGGTAGCCCGACATCCCCTCGCGCAGCGTCTCGAAGGACTCCTCCGGGTGCACCGAGTCGATCACGGCGTTCGGCCCCGCGGCGGTGAACTGGTGGGAGACGTCGCGCGGGATCTGCATGTCCACCCAGGAGTTCTCCGGGACGATCACGTTGTACCGGTCGACGTGGCCGCCGCCGGGGACGTCCGGGAGCGCGTCGACGAACGCCCTGAGCGGAGTGGTCCAGCTCGGGACGTCCCGCACGGTGATCGGGGACAGGCTGGACACCCGGATGGTGGTGCCGGGCCCGGTCATCATCCGCACGAACCGCAGACCGATGTGCAGGTGCATGCGGGAGCAGATGCCGCGTTCGGCCGTGTCGTGGAAGTCCATGAGGTAGCGGTCCGCGAAGTACCCCTCGAACGGCGGCTCGAGCAGGTACACGTCGCCCTCCTCGAACTCCTGCGCGAGCTCGAGCTCTCCGGGCGCCACCTCCACGGCGCGCTCGTGCGCGTCGCGGACCAGGCCCGCGAGCGCGTCCACCACGTGCAGCGCCACGTCCGGGGGCAGGTGCAGCACCGGGGTGATCCGGTTGCGGTCGGGGTCCTGGTGCGCGTGCAGGTCGAGGATCTCGGCCTCGTGGTCGGGGGAGACCTTCGTCCGGTTCGGCTGCCCAGCCCGGTCGATCATGCGGTCGCTCCAGTCCTGTCGTCGGTTCGCGTGCGCCCGCATCAGGCCGAGGGGTTCGCTTTCGTCGCCGGTGACCTGTCCTGGTGGCTCGAACTGCGTGCGCCGATCGAGTGTCTCCGTGCACGTTCCCCAACGGATCCTGATCCGTGCCCTCTGGTGCCCGCCTCGCTCACCAGTCGTCGTCCGGGAGCCGGCGAGATGGCCAGCCGGTGCGGCGCGATCGCCTCAGAGCGTTGTGCCGAGCACGGCGTCGGCCACGGCGCGGCCGGAGAGCCAGGCCGTCTGCACGCGGGGCCGGCCGAACGCGTCGCCGCACAGCCACACCCGGCCCTCGTGGGCGTACGGGGCCTCGGTCGCCTGTTCGGGCTGGGCGTAGGTCCACCGGTGCACCTGGACCCGCGGCGAGGCGGTGATGCCGAGCAGGTCCCCCACGGCCGCGGCGAGGACCGGACCGGCTCCCTCGGGTGTGTCCAGGTGCGCGGCGGCCAGGTCGGCGGTGGAGTGGGCGACGAGGACCGGGGCGTCGTCGCCGCGGCGGTCGCCGTCGTCGCACACGGTGGCGAGCAGCGGGTGGTCGTTGACGAACGCGCCGCGGAACGCGGTCCACGTGCGGGCCGGGTAGGTGAGGACCGCGGCGATCACCGGCCGCCAGCGCTGCGCGGCCGCGGCGGCGGCGATCGCGGGCGGCGGGGACAGCCTCAGGGCCTGGGGCCCGGGCATGGCCAGCACCACCGCGTCCGCGTCCTGGTCGGCGGACTCGGCCGGGGTGGACAGGCGGACGTCGAGCCCGTCGGCGAGATCGGCGGCGAGGCTGCGCAACCCGCCGGGAGCGGCCCACCGCACGGGACCCCGCGCGTCCGTGCCGCCGGGGTGGACGCGCAAGGTGTCGGTCCAGGGACGGGCGAGACCGCGCGCCCGCCACGACTCGGTCTGCGCGACGAACGCGGGGTCGTCGGCGACCAGGTAGGCGGCACCGATGTCGGCGTACCGGCCGTCGATGCGCTTGCTGGCCAAGCGGCCGCCCACGACACGGCCGCGGTCGAGGACGCGAACCCGTGCCCCGCCCTCCGCCAGTGCCCGTGCGCACGAGAGACCCGCTATCCCCGCCCCGACCACGACAACGTCCACGAAGGACACCTTAAGCGCCGCACTGTGAGGTCACCTGACAGGACGCGTGAGGGCCTTCCCCGAGGAGATCGGGGAAGGCCCTCGCACCGCGTTCGGGTCAGCAGGACAGGTTGTCGCCCGCCGGGACGCCGAGGATGCCGGTGATCTGCGTGTACTTGTCGATCCGGCTCTGCACCTGCGCGGGGTTGCCGCCGTTGCACTCGATGGAACCGTTGATGCTGCGGATGGTCTCACCGAAGCCGCGGCCGTTGACCATCGCGTCGTGCGGGGTCATCGTGCCGGGGCCGGTCTGGGTGTTCCAGTACCAGAGACCGGTCTTCCACGCGACGGCCGCGTCCTGCTCGACGAGGTAGGGGTTGCCGAGCAGGTCGATGCCGAGGTTGTCCCCGGCCGCCTTGTAGTTGAAGTTCCAGCTGAGCTGGATCGGCCCGCGGCCGTAGTACGCGGCCTGGCCCGCGGGGCAGCCGTAGGGTTGACCGGCGTCGCAGTAGTGCGGGTAGTTGGCCTGGTTCTGCTCCACGACGTGGACGAGGCCGCCCGTCTCGTGGTTCACGTTGGCCAGGAACGCCGCGGCTTCCTGCTTCTTCACCGTGTCGTCACCCGTGCCGGCGAAGCCGGGGTAGGCGTCGAGCGCGGCGGTCAGGCCGCTGTAGGTGTAGAAGCTGTTGCGGCCGGGGAAGATCTGGTCGAACTGGGCCTCGCTCACCACGAAGGACGCGTCCGATGTGGACGGCTGGGCGGACGAGGTCGTGGCGGGGAGCACCAGTGCGCCGGTGGTGGCGACCAGTGCGGCCACGGCCACTCCGGCGCGCTTCAGGAACCGGGGTGTTGACATTCGGAACTCCTCTTGTCATGTCGGTCGTGCGCGGTACGACCGATCCCGTGTGGACTTACGCCAAGAGGTATGGACCAATCTGTCGGGCGTGAAACCGCTCTCACGTAAGGTGGGCGCGTC
Source organism: Lentzea sp. NPDC060358 (assembly GCF_042725365.1). Classification (NCBI taxonomy): domain Bacteria; kingdom Bacillati; phylum Actinomycetota; class Actinomycetes; order Pseudonocardiales; family Pseudonocardiaceae; genus Lentzea; species Lentzea sp. NPDC060358. The sequence continues at coordinate 10,445 of NZ_JBHXCW010000251.1, forward strand.
TGGCCCAGTGATCGACTCGGTTTCTCGCGGTGAGTAGGCGGGGTTGTGGGCCGAACGGGTGAGGCGCGACGTGGGGCGGGCGCCGGGTCTCTACTTTCCGTAGAGGTGGTGCGGGTGGTTCGGCGACCAGTCGGGTGGCCTTGTGGGCCGGTGGAGCTACCGGCGCGGGGGCTGCGCGGCACGTCGGCGCGCCTTTCCCGCCGCACGGCGAAGTGGGTCCCGGCCAGGCCGGGAC
>NZ_JBHXCW010000252.1:0-10645 GCF_042725365.1 Lentzea sp. NPDC060358
CGCTTGATGTGGCTCTCACGGCGCGTCTGTTTGTATGTCGCGATGCCTTCCGACCTGATGCCGGACTCGTTGCTGACCCACGAGGTGCTGATCACCTGGGGGACCGCGCTGGCGGCGTTCCTGGCCGTCGCGGTGCACGGGTTCTGGCGGGTCACCCGCAACGTCATCACGATCGCCCACGAGGGCGGGCACGCGCTGTTCGCCGTGCTGACCGGCCGGCGGCTGAGCGGGATCAAGCTGCACTCCGACACCAGCGGGCTGACCGTGTCCCGCGGGAAGCCCCGCGGGCCGGGCATGGTGCTGACGGCGCTCGCCGGGTACGTGGCGCCGTCGCTGCTCGGGTTCGGGGCGGCCGTGCTGATCACCACCGAGCAGATCCAGGTGATGCTGTGGATCTCGATAGTCTTCCTCGCTGCGATGCTGGTGATGATCCGCAACGTGTTCGGGGTGCTGTCCGTCGTGGTCACCGGCGGGGCGTTCCTGTTCGTCTCGTTCTACGCCTCCGCCGAGGTCCGGGACGTCGCCGCCTACGTCTTCGCGTGGTTCCTGCTGCTGGGCGGGGTCCGGCCGGTGTGGGAGCTGCAGGTCAAGCGGTGGCGCCGGCAGGCCCCCCGGTCCGACGCCGACCAGCTGGCGTGGTTGACCGGGGTTCCGGCGCTGGGGTGGGTGTTCTTCTTCGGGGTGGTCAGTGCGGCTGCGCTCGTCGGTGGTGGGGCGTTGTTGCTCGGGCGGTGGTGAGGGTGTCGTTTTGAGGTGCGGGTTCCGGTTTCGTGCTCGGGGCTCCGCCCCGGACCCCGCCAGCTGATCAAAGACCGGCCAGCGCCGTGGGCGGGTTGATGGCACGCCTGGTGCGTTGGGCGGCTTGCTGTTGCGTTGGTTCGTGCGTCTGGAGTGGGGTGCGCCCGGTAAAAGCCAAGACTGCTCGGCTTCGCCGTCGCTTCGGCTTCGCCTCTCCGCTGCGGGTTTGGCGCCGGGTGAAATACTGGGGAGAACAAGCCGCGGGTGAAAGGTGTGTTCAGTGCTGCGTGGAGATGTCGGGCTCGAACTGGGCCAGCGGGTCGCGGGTGCCTTGCGCGCCGCTCTGGACGTCGACATCACCGCGGAGGAAGCGCTGATCCGACCGTCCCACCGCGACGGTGCCGACTACCAGTGCAACGTGGCCATGAGCCTCGCCAAGAAGCTCGGCAAGAACCCCCGCGAGGTCGCGGCGCTGATCGTCGAGCACCTCGACGCCGGGGACGCCGTCGAGACGCCCGAGATCGCCGGGCCCGGGTTCATCAACCTGCGGCTCAAGCGGGAGTGGCTGGAGGCCGAGGCCGCGCGGCTGCTCGCGGACGACCGGCTCGGGGTGCCCGTCACCGAGGAGCCGCGGCGGATCGCCATCGACTACAGCAGCCCCAACGTCGCCAAGGAGATGCACGTCGGGCACCTGCGGTCGACGATCATCGGGGACGCGTTCTGCCGGCTGCTCGCGTTCGCCGGGCACGAGGTGATCCCGCACAACCACCTCGGGGACTGGGGCACGCCGTTCGGCATGCTCATCGAGCACCTCACCGACCTCGGGCACGGGGCCGACCACGAGATCAGCGACCTCAACGCCTTCTACCAGCAGGCCCGGCAGAAGTTCGACAACGAGCCCGGGTTCGCCGACCGCGCGCGGCGGCGGGTCGTGCTGCTGCAGGGCGGGGACGAGGACACGCTCGCGCTGTGGCGGGAGCTGGTGGGGGAGTCGCAGCGGCACTTCAACGAGGTCTACGAGATGCTCGGGATCGGGTTGTCGGCCGGGGACATCTACGGGGAGAGCTTCTACAACCCCTACCTCGCGGACGCGATCACCGAGCTGCAGCAGAAGGGTCTCGTCGAGACCAGCGACGGCGCGCTGTGCGTGTTCCCGCCGGGGTTCACCAACCGCGAGGGCGACCGGCTGCCGCTGATCGTGCGCAAGAGCGACGGCGGGTACGGGTACGCCACCACCGACTTCGCCACCCTGCGGTACTGGGTGCGGGAGCGCAAGGTCGACGACCTGATCTACGTCGTCGGGGCTCCGCAGTCCCAGCACTTCCAGATGATCTTCGCCACCTCCCGGCAGGCCGGGTGGCTCGACGACGCGCACACCGCCGTGCACACCGCGTTCGGCACGATCCTGGGCTCCGACGGCAAGACGATCCGGACGCGGGCCGGCGGCACGATCAAGCTGATCGACCTGCTGACCGAGGCCGTCGAGAACGCCTACGCGGTGATGCCCGAGACGTCCGAAGTGGAGGGTGCGGAGAAGGACGCGCTCGCCCGCACCATCGGGCTCGGGGCCGTCAAGTACGCCGACCTGTCGAGCGACCGGGAGAAGGACTACGTCTTCACCTGGGAGAAGATGCTCGCGACCACCGGCGACACGTCCGTCTACATCCAGTACGCGAACGCCCGGATCCTGTCGATCGGGCGCAAGGTCGGGCGGGACGCCCCCGCGGACGCCCCGCTGGTCCTGCAGGAGCAGGCCGAGCGGGACCTCGCGCTGAAGCTGCTGCAGCTGCCCGCGGCCGTCCAGGCGGCCATCGACGAGCTCGCGCCGCACAAGATCACGAACTACCTGTTCGAGACCGCCACGGCGTTCTCCACCTTCTACACCAGCTGCCCGGTCGCGACAGCCGCGACGCGCGAGCTGCAGGACTCCCGGCTGCACCTGCTCACGCTCACCTCACGCGTGCTCACGCTGGGTCTTTCCCTGCTGGGAATTGGCGCACCCGAAAGGCTGTAAGCAGGTTTACCCCTGCTCAAGCAGAGGTACGCAGTGATCGCAACTCTTTCCGCCCAGTTAGGGAGTCGCGATGACCTGCACCACCCGTCTGCCCAAGCCGGTCACCGACGTGTGGGACTGGCAGATGACAGGCCTGTGCCGCGGCCAGAACAGCGCTGTCTTCTTCCACCCGGACAACGAACGCGGCTACGCGCGGGCTGCTCGGGAGGAGAAGGCCAAGGCCATCTGCGGCACCTGCCCGGTGCTCGCGCAGTGCCGCGCCCACGCGCTCGAGGCCCAGGAGCCGTACGGCGTGTGGGGCGGCATGGGAGAGGACGAACGGCGCCAGATCATCAACGCGGCCCGGCGCCGTCTTCGCGCCCACTCCTCCGAGCGCTACTCCTCCAGCACGTCCCGCAGCTGACGCAGCGTCTTTGCCAGGAGGCGGGAGACGTGCATCTGCGAGATGCCGACCTTCTGCGCGATCTGGGTCTGCGTCATGTTGCCGAAGAACCTCATGATCACGATTTTGCGTTCCCGCTCCGGCAGCTTCTGCAGGAGCGGGTGCAGAGCCTCCCGCTGCTCGATCATGGCGATCTCGGGGTCTTCCTCGCCGATCGTGCTGCCCAGCGAGATCGACGAGTCCTCCGACATCAGCATGTCGTCGAGCGAGGCGCTCTGGTAGGCGTTGCCCGCCGCGAGTCCCTCGTGGATCTCCTCGCGGGTCAGGCCCAGGTGCTCGGCCAGCTCCGACGGGGTGGGCGCGCGGCCCATCGACTGCGACAGCCGTGAAGTGCCCGCGTTGATCGCCAGGTGCAGCTCCTTGAGCCGCCTCGGCATCCGCACCGACCAGCTCGAGTCCCGGAAGTACTTCCGGACCTCTCCCATGATCGTCGGCACCGCGAACGACAGGAAGTCGCTGCCCCGCTCCGGGTCGAAGCGGTCGACGGCGTTGATCAGGCCGACCGTGGCCACCTGCACGAGGTCCTCGTGCGGCTCGCCGCGGTGCCCGAAGCGCCGGGCGATGTGCTGGGCGACCGGGAGGTGCTCGGTGACGAGCCGGTCCCGCAGCGTCTCCCGCTTCGGACCCGGCGGCGTGGCCGCCAGCTCCGCGAACATCGGGGCCAGGTGGTCGTAGTCACCACCCTTGCCGGAGCTCCTCGTCTCCTCGACCGCCTCGACCGCCGCCGCTTCTTCGTCCGGCTTCGTCGTCGTGGTCGTCTCGTCCGACCCGGTCACGCATCCACCGCCCCTGCCGTGGACTTCACGAGGCCGATGTGGACCACGGACCCTTCGGTCTCCTCGACCCTGGTCTGCACCGAGTCGACGAGCGCCGTCAGCACGCGCCAGCCGAAGCTGTTCTCGTCCGGTCCCGCCGCGGCCTTCGTGGCGACCTTCGCCGACACGTGCACCGCGCCCCTGTCGTCCACGTCGAAGTGGCAGCTGAGGACCGCGTCCTGGGCCGCCAGCGTGATCAACGTCGAGCACGTCTCGTCGACGGCGAGCTTCAGGTCCTCGATCGAGTCGAGGTCGAAGTCCTGCCGCATCGCGATGTCCGCCGCGACCGCTCGCACGATCGACAGCTGCGTCGGATCCGCGGCCATCCGCAGTTCGACCCCTGACAATTGCGTCACACCCACCTCGTAGTCCGTTCTGCTGAAGGCCGGCACGTCGTTGCCGTACCCGAATCGATCTCATTTCACACGTGTATTCCTGCGGCCGCCCGGGAAATCACCTTCTGAAAAGCCAGGAGGAGATGACCGGGAGGAGCGTTGTGCTGGTGCACGAGAACTCCCTGGACCTCCGCTTTCCGGCGGACGCGCGCGAGGTGGCGCCGGTGCGGCACCAGCTCCGCACCTGGCTGGAGAACCGCGGGTTCGGCGAGGACGAGGCGAGCGATCTCGTCCTCGCGGTCAGCGAGGCGGTCAACAACTCGATCGAACACGCCTATCCCGGTTCCGCGCGCGGGACGGTCGAGGTGCGGGCGAGCACCGGCCACGACGGGTGCGTCCAGGTCGATGTCGTCGACCACGGGCGGTGGCGCGTGCCGCCGCCCGAGCTGACCACGCGGGGTCGTGGGCTGCTGCTCATGCGGGAGAGCGTGGACTCCGTCGAGGTGGACCGCAGCGCGAACGGCACGACGGTGCACCTGCGCCGGACGCCCGCGCCGGTGGTTCCCGCGGCCCGCCGCCCGTCCGAGTGCGACGTGCGGGTCCACGAGACCTCCTCCGGTGTTGTGGCGGTCGTGCGCGGGGACGTGCCCGTGGAAGCCGGTCCGTCGTTGCGGCGGGTGCTGACCACGGCTGCGCGGGGAGGCACCGTGCCGCTGACCGTCGACCTCACCCACGTGGGTGAGGAGACCGACGGGCTGGAACGGGCCCTCCACGACGTCGCCGCGGCACTGGAAGAGGCGGGGAACCGCCTCGACGTCCGGACGGGGTAACCGCTCGGGTCAGCCGCCCAGGGCGGAGTCCACGGAGTCGCTCACGCTGAGCACCTCGCCGAGGCCGGTGGCCTCGAGCGGGCGGGTCACGGCACGCGCGGTCGCGACGACCTTGAGCGCGGTCCCGGCCTTCTGGGCCAGGCGTGCGGCCTCGACCAGCACCGCCAGCCCGGCGGAGCCGAGGAACGTCACGCCGGTCATGTCGATGATGAAGGTGCCGCCGTCGCCGAGGCCGTTCACGAGAGCGTCGCGCAGCGCGGGCGCGGACACCATGTCGACCTCACCGGACACGGCGAGCACCGTGACACCGGGCGCCGGCTGCCGAACCGACAGCTCGATCGTCTGCTCCGCTCGCGGGTCCTGCACAGTCACTGATGTACTCCCTCTGCAAACAGGGAGCCGCCACAGCAGCGGCCCCGGTGCGGCTGCTGGCTCAACCGCTGCGGCCCCACCGTACGGGAGGAACCGCTCGACAGGACAGGTCGAGCCACCAGTACCCGGACAATGGTTGGCTCAAACGTGCAGAGCCTCCCAAAAGTCTCCACCCGGATCGCGATTACGGCAGCGGATCCGCCGTCGCTGCTCCGGTCGGACGCGTGTGCCGGAGCCGCCACCGGTCGTGCCGGGAGGTCGGCGAACGGTGTCACGACCGGGGTGTGCGGAGCGTTCCGCCGGCCGGGTGAAATCCGCGCCGGGAGGTTTCAGCTGGTCCGGAAGGTGGGTTGGGTCCGGCCGATCTCGCGGCGACGCCGTGCGGTCGTCGTCGCACGACGAACGGTTGCGCCGGCAATCACACGGTCTTCCGCCGCGCTTCGGGCCCGAACAGCTCGGCGCGCCGATCGGCCCAGTTAACGCTTACGATCCACACTGGACACGTGTTCTGAACCACAGTCCGCCAGAATTCGTTTGCAGGGATAACGCCGGAACCCCGGTGCACGACATCCCTGATGTCACGGAGGGACTGAGATGAGAACCGCCATGGAGACCCAGCCGCTGCCGGTCGCCGAACTGCCCACCGCGCCGTGCAGCGTGGTGTGGAGCAGGGGACACGCCTACGTGCTCGAGGGTTTCCGCGCTCGCTGGGTGGGTCGCGACGACCGCGGCCGGCCGCACGCGATCACCGGTGCCGAGATGCAGCGCCGCGGCTGGTCGCTCACGCGCACAGCCTGAGATCTTCTCCCGAGGGAAACGAACGCCCAGCGCCATCCGCGCCCAGTCGCACCGCGTGCCGTGACGCCATCCGGCAGCCCGTGCGCAGCCACTCGTTTAGAGTGCGGGTGTGCGTGATCCGGCTGATCGCCTGCTGACGATTCCGAACCTGCTCAGCGTGTTGCGGCTGGCCGGTGTTCCGCTCTTCCTGTACCTGTTGCTCGGACCCCGCGCGGACGGCTGGGCGCTGCTCGTCCTCGTCTTCGCGGGGCTGTCCGACTGGCTGGACGGCAAGCTCGCGCGCTGGCTCGACCAGATGAGCCGCCTGGGCGCGCTGCTCGACCCCGCCGCCGACCGGCTCTACGTGTTCTGCACGCTGCTGGCGTTCGTGATCAGGGACATCGTCCCGCTCTGGATCGCCCTGGTGCTGGTCGGGCGCGAGGTGGTGGTCGGCCTCTGCCTGCTGGTCCTGCGCACGCGGGGCTGGGGGCCGTTCGAGGTCACCTACCTGGGCAAGGCCGCGACCTTCAACCTTCTCTACGCGTTCCCCCTGCTGCTGCTGGCGCAGGGCGACTCCGGCTGGGCCCAGGTCGCCCTGCCGTTCGCCTACGCGTTCACGGCGTGGGGCGGGGCGCTCTACCTGTGGTCGGCGCTGCTGTACGTCTACCAGTTCTTCCTGGCCCTGCGGGTCACACCTCGCACGGCCGCGTGAAAAGATCACCCCATACAGGTTGAGCACGAGGAGCGCAGTCAGTTGATTCCCGAGGAGCTTCGCTACACCGAAGAGCACGAGTGGGTGCTCCGCACCGGCGAGGACACAGTGCGCGTCGGCATCACCGACTACGCCCAGGAACAGCTCGGTGACGTCGTCTTCGTCCAGCTGCCCGAGGTCGGTCACACCGTGGCGGCGGGTGACACGTTCGGCGAGGTCGAGTCGACCAAGAGCGTCTCCGACCTCTACTCGCCGCTCGACGGGGAGGTCGTCGCGATCAACGACACGTTGGTCCAGACGCCGGACTCGGTGAACAGCGACCCGTACGGCGAGGGCTGGATGGTCGAGCTCCGCGTGAGCGACCCGGAGGCGCTCGAGGGCCTGCTGGACGCGGCCGGGTACCAGGAGCTGGTGGCGCAGGGGTGACGTCGATCTTTCGCCGGATCTTCGGCCGGAAGGGGAGCCGCGCTGAGGGTGGCGACTCGGACGCGATAAGTTTTACCGGAAGTGACGGATCCAGCAGCAGGAGGAGAGCTCAGGTGAGCACGAACGACGGCCCAGGCGTTCCGCCGGAGCAGTCCCCGGAGCGGACCTCCGTCTTCCGGGCGGACTTCCTCCAGGAGATGGAGGGCGGCGCCGAGGCGCCCGCCCCGGAGCCGGCTGTTGCCGGCGTTGACGCCCTTCCCGCCGGATCCGCGCTGCTCGTGGTGAAGCGCGGCCCGAACGCCGGATCCCGGTTCCTGCTGGACCGCGACACGACGAGCGCAGGGCGCCACCCCGACAGCGACATCTTCCTGGACGACGTGACGGTCTCGCGCCGGCACGCCGAGTTCCGCCGGGAGAGCGGCGAGTTCGTCGTCATCGACGTCGGCAGCCTCAACGGCACCTACGTCAACCGCGAGCCGGTCGACCAGGCCGTGCTCGCGAACGGTGACGAGGTCCAGATCGGCAAGTTCCGCCTCGTCTTCCTGACGGGTCCTGGCTCCGCGGGAGCCTGACGCGTGACGGCCGGGCGGCCACGACGCGGGGTGCTGAGCATCGGGGCGGTGCTGGACGAGCTTCGCCCCGAGTTCCCCGACGTGACCATCTCCAAGATCCGCTTCCTGGAAGCGGAGGGGCTGGTCCGCCCGGCACGCACGGCCTCCGGCTACCGCCAGTTCAGCGCGGCGGACGTCGAGAGGCTGCGGTTCGTGCTGTCCGCACAACGAGACAGGTACCTGCCGCTCAAGGTGATCCGCGACCAGCTCGACTCCGCTCCCGCGGACTCGGCCTCGGTGTCGCGGCCCGATCTGCTGGCCCAGACCGGCATCAGCGCGGACCAGCTGTCCCAGCTGGAACGCGACGGCCTGCTGCGCCCCGGCCCCGGTGGCCGGTTCACCACCGACGACATCACCGCGCTCCGCACGATCCGGACGATGACCGGACTCGGCGTCGAGCGCGAGCACCTGCGCGCGGTCCGCGCGGCAGCGGATCACGAGGTCGTCCTGCTGAAGTCGTTCTCAGATCCCGAGACGGTTCGGGAATTGGCTGACCTCTTCACCTCGTTGCACACGTTGTTGGTGAGAGCGGGCCTGCGTCAATCATCTTGATCACGTTCCACCCGCAACGATTGAGCACACGGCCCGCTTGGCGGGTAGCGTCGAACGCATACGCCGGGGGATGCTCGGAGTGAGCCGGGTACTCCCCAACGAGTCAGAGGGAGGCGAGACCCGATGAGTGAGATGCGCGTCGTGGGCGTCCGGGTGGAGCTGCCCCAGAACCAGCCGATCCTCCTGCTCCGGGAAACCGAAGGTGAGCGGTACCTGCCGATCTGGATCGGCTCCGTCGAGGCCACGGCCATCGCACTCGAGCAACAGGGCGTCCGGCCGGCCAGGCCGTTGACGCACGACCTCCTCAAGGACGTCATCGGGGCGCTGGGCCGCAACCTCGAACAGGTGCGGATCACCGACCTGCAGGAGGGCACGTTCTTCGCCGAGCTCGTGTTCGACGGGGACGTGCGGGTGTCCGCGCGGCCGTCGGACTCGGTGGCGCTGGCGTTGCGGGTGGGCGTGCCGATCCACGCGGAGGAGTCCGTGCTCGCCGAGGCGGGCCTCATCATCCCGGACGAGCAGGAGGACGAGGTGGAGAAGTTCCGCGAGTTCCTCGACTCCGTCTCCCCGGAGGACTTCCGCGGAGCGGACACGTAGGCACTTCCGCGGAGCGGACACGCGGGAGCGGCACAGGCGGGCGCAGGCATCCGGGTTGAGGTGCCTGTCGCTCTTCGTTTCGTTCGAGGGCGTCGTACTCCATCCGCGTGTCGCTCCGTCGGACTACTTTCCGCACGATCGTGCCGCTAAACGATCACTAAACGTCACCTGAACGTCCTTGTTCGGGTGACGGCATGACTCTCAGCTTGAGGTTGAGGGTCGACACTCCCCGCGCGTCGCGTTGACCTGCCATCGGAGCGGTCTTACCGTCGAACTCGAGTGGACGTCGCTGGTTCGCGCGAGCTGACGTGGCGGCTTGACGGCCATCGAGTTTCGTGGCCGTTCTCGAGGGGAGGCAGGCGTGGTCGAGGAAGCGCCCTTGAGGGCCGGATCCGGGCAGCAGGGCGAGCTGTTCCCGGACTCCTCGCTGCCGGACGAGCTCGTCGGTTACCGGGGTCCCGCGGCGTGTCAGGTCGCGGGCATCACGTACCGGCAGCTCGACTACTGGGCCAGGACCGGCCTCGTCGCCCCGACGGTGCGGATGGCGCACGGCTCGGGCAGTCAGCGCCTGTACTCGTTCAAGGACATCCTGGTCCTCAAGGTCGTGAAGCGGCTGCTGGACACCGGCGTCTCCCTGCAGAACATCAGGGTCGCCGTGGACCACCTGCGCCGCCGCGGCGTGCAGGACCTCGCGAAGATAACGCTCTTCTCCGACGGCACGACCGTGTACGAGTGCACGTCGCCGGAGGAGGTCGTCGACCTGCTGCAGGGCGGTCAGGGCGTGTTCGGCATCGCGGTGAGCGGCGCGATGCGCGAGATCAGCGGGACCATCCACGAGTTCCCGGCCGAACGGGCGGACGGCGTGGAGATCGCGCCGATGACCGAGGACGAGCTGACCCGCCGCCGCCGGGAACGCGCGACCGGCTGACCGGCTGCCCGGTTCGCCGGGCTGCGCTCCACGCACGCACGCACGACCGGCTGCCTGCTTCGCCGCCGGCAACCGGAAGCGCCACGGGGGGCCAGCACCCCCGGGGTCGCCCGCACATCTCAGCCGCGCGCGGCACCCGCCGGCCGCGCCACTGGCTGCCGCTTCGCCGCTGGTAGCCACACGCACCACCTGGCGGCCTACGACCACCCGGTCGCCCGCCACTCGGTCGCCCGCCACCTGCGTCGCTCGCCACCCGCCACCCGCCGCCCGCCACCTGCCGCCGCCCGCCACCTGCCGCCGCCCGCCACCTGCCGCCGTCCGGCACCTCGCGCCGTCCGCCACTCCGCGCCCGCCGCCACCTCGCGCCGCCCGCCACCCCGCGCCCGTCCCCACCCCACGGCCGAGGTTGCCCGCTGACCGGCTCGATCTCCGTGGCCGACCGGCCGTCCCGGGTGGCCGGTCGGCAGAGGCGCCGCACCCCCGCGGCTGCCTAGCG
>NZ_JBHXCW010000253.1:0-10568 GCF_042725365.1 Lentzea sp. NPDC060358
ATGGCGAACAACCTGACCAACCAGGTCCGCAACATCGCCCAGGTCACCACCGCCGTGGCGCAGGGCGACCTGACGAAGAAGATCGACGTCGACGCCCGCGGCGAGATCCTCGAGCTGAAGACCACGATCAACACGATGGTCGACCAGCTGTCGAGCTTCGCCGCCGAGGTGACCCGCGTGGCCCGCGAGGTAGGCAGCGAGGGACGGCTGGGCGGCCAGGCCGAGGTCGAGGGCGTCTCCGGCACGTGGAAGCGCCTGACGGAGAACGTGAACGAGCTCGCCGGGAACCTGACCCGGCAGGTGCGCGCGATCGCCGGGGTGACGAGCGCCGTGGCCGAGGGCGACCTGACCCGGTCGATCACCGTCGAGGCCTCCGGCGAGGTCGCCGAGCTCAAGGACAACATCAACTCGATGGTCGGGTCGCTGCGCGACTCCACGAAGGCCAACCAGGACCAGGACTGGCTCAAGTCCAACCTGGCCCGCATCTCCGGCCTGATGCAGGGCCGCCGCGACCTCGCCGTCGTCGCCGAGCTGATCATGGACGAGCTGACTCCGCTGGTGTCGGCCCAGTTCGGCGCCTTCTACCTGGCCGACGAGGCCGACGACCGGCAGGAGCTGCGGCTGATCAGCTCCTACGGCCACCCCGACGACGGCTCGCGGCCGACGACGTTCCGGTTCGGGCAGTCGCTCGTCGGCCAGGCCGCGCGCAGCCGCCGCACGATCGCCGTCGACGAGATGCCCGCGGACGCCGTGGCGATCACCTCCGGTCTCGGCCGCACCGCCCCGGTCAACCTGGTGGTGCTGCCGATCGTCGTGGAGGAACAGGTCCTCGGCGTCATCGAGGTGGCGTCGGTGCACCGCTTCACCGACATCCACCGCGACTTCCTCGACCAGCTGATGGAGACCATCGGCGTCAACGTCAACACCATCGTCGCCAACGCCCGCACCGACGAGCTGCTCGCCGAGTCGCAGCGCCTCGCGAGCGAGCTGCAGTCCCGTTCGGGCGAGCTGCAGGTGCGGCAGGAGGAGCTGCAGCGCTCCAACGCGGAGCTTGAGGAGAAGGCGGCGCTGCTCGCCACCCAGAACCGCGACATCGAGGCGAAGAACCTCGAGATCGAGCAGGCGCGCCAGGAGCTCGAGACCCGCGCGCGGGAGCTGTCGCTCGCGTCGAAGTACAAGTCGGAGTTCCTGGCCAACATGAGCCACGAGCTGCGCACCCCGCTCAACAGCCTGCTGATCCTCGCCCAGCTGCTCGCGCAGAACCCGAGCCGCAACCTCACGCCGAAGCAGGTGGAGTACGCGGGCATCATCCACTCCGCCGGGTCGGACCTGCTGGGGCTGATCAACGACATCCTCGACCTGTCCAAGATCGAGGCCGGCAAGATGGACATCACGCCCGAACGCGTCTCCGTGCGGCAGCTGCTCGACTACGTCGAGGTCACGTTCCGGCCGCTCACCTCGCAGAAGGGGCTGAGCTTCCAGCTGACCACCTCGCCGGGCACTCCCCCGGAGCTCGTCACCGACGACACGCGCCTGCAGCAGGTGCTGCGCAACCTGCTGTCCAACGCGGTGAAGTTCACCGAGACCGGCGGCGTGGAGCTGCGCATCGCGGTCGCCGAGCCGGACGAGCTGCCGCCGGCGGTGCGCGCGCACGGCCCGGCGATCCTGTTCCGGGTCAGCGACACCGGCATCGGCATCGCCGAGCACCAGCTCGAGTCGATCTTCGGCGCGTTCCAGCAGGCCGACGGCACCACCAGCCGCAAGTACGGCGGCACCGGCCTCGGCCTGTCGATCAGCCGCGAGATCGCCTACCTGCTCGGCGGCTCGATCACCGCGGAGAGCGCGCTGGGCAAGGGCAGCACGTTCACCCTCTACCTGCCGGTGCACAGCAGGGACTTCGCCGAGCCGGTGCAGGCCGCGATCGAGGCCGCGCCGGTCGTCCCGGTGCCGGAGACCGCGCCCGCGAGCACCCACCGGCGCCGGCTGCTCGTCGTCGAGGAACGGCCGCAGGGCCTGCTCTCGCTCGTCGCCCAGAGCGCGGTGACCGACCTGTCGGCGAGCAACGACCCGCGCGGGCCGGTGGAGGTGGTCACCGCCGTCGGCCGCGAGGAGGCCGCGGCGGCGCTGGCCACCGAGCCGTGCCACTGCGTCGTGCTGGAGCTCGACATGCCCGACGGCGCCGCGCTGCGGTTCCTGGAGGCGCTCGACGGCGACCCCGCCACCCGCACGGTTCCCGTGCTGGCGCACAACAACCGCAGGCTGCCGGCGCACCTGGAGCAGCAGCTGCAGGCCCGCAGCGGCACCCGGCCGCTCGAGCTGCTGTCCAGCCTGGACGAGCTGCGCGAGCGGATCGCGCTGCACCTCGACGCCGACGGGCCGGAGGACGTGCTCCCCCTCGTGCGGCACGAGCAGCCGCGCCCGCCGGCCCCGCGCCGGGCGAACGGGCAGCTGGCCGGCCGGACGGTGCTGATCGTCGACGACGACGCCCGCAACCTGTTCGCGCTCAGCAGCATCCTGGAGCTGCACGACGTGCATGTGCTGCACGCGGAGAACGGCAGGGAGGGCATCGAGGCGCTGGTCGGCCACCCGGAGATCGACCTGATCCTGATGGACGTGATGATGCCGGAGATGGACGGGTACGCCGCCACCTCCGCCATCCGCGCGATGCCCGACCACGCCGACGTGCCGATCATCGCGGTGACGGCGAAGGCGATGCCGGGCGACCGGGACAAGAGCATCGCCTCCGGTGCCAACGACTACGTCACCAAACCGGTCGACGCCGATGACCTCGTCTCGTGCGTCCAGCGGTGGATGCGCGCGAGGTGACCGCCGACGAGACGGGGGTCGGCAGACTCGCGGGCACCGTCGCCCGCCTGCGCCGCGAGATCGACGAGGAACGGGCGGCCGCCGACGGCAGGGCGCTGGTGGAGCTCGCCAAGGGCGTGCTCGTGGAACGGCTGCGCTGCGGCCCCGCGCAGGCGGGCGAGCAGCTCGCCAGGCTCGCGGAACGCGCGGGCAGCACCCGGGTCGAGCTCGCCGCGGAGATCGTCGGCGAGGCCTCCGGCGACGAGCTCGCCACCGTGCCGCGGGACGACGGCCGGCCGGACCCCGGCGCGGCGGTCCGGTTGCGGACGGCGCAGAGCGGTGCCCTGCACGCCGACGACACGCAGGCGGTCGCCGAGTCGCTCTTCGCGCACGCGCTGGCCCCGCTCGGCGCGAGCGCCGTCGCGATCTGGCTCGCCGGCTCCGACGCGTCGCTGACGCTCGCCGGGCACGCCGGGTTCGCGACCGGGGAGGCCCACCGCTGGCGCTACGTGCCGCCCGGCGTGCCGACCCCGGCCAGGCGGGCGCTGGCCGGGCGGGAGGCGGTCTGGATCGCCGACCTGGGCGAGTCGGGCCTGCCCTCGATCGGCGCCGGCCTGCTCGGCCGGGTCGCGGTGCCCGCGGGCACCGGCGGGCGGATCGCGGGCGTGCTGGAGATCTGCTGGCCCGGCGCGGTGGCGCCGCAGCCGCTGAGCGTGCGCAAGCAGGTGGAGGCGCTGGCGGAGCTGTGCGCGGCCACCCTCGACGCCGCCACGCCGGCCCGGTTCGCGGACCGGGCGGCGCCGTCCGAGCTCGTCGACCTCGCCGACGGACTGCTCGACCCGGCCCTGGTCCTCGGTCCCGAGCTGTCACCGGAGGGCAGGACCACCGACTTCCGGGTGCACCACGTCAACGGCCGGTTCGTCGACCTGGCGGGCAGGCCGCGGGCGGCGGTGGCGGGCAGGACCCTGCTGGAGGCCTACCCGCTGGCCGCGGCCGCGGGCAGCCTGTTCGACAAGGTCGAGCACGTGCACGCCACCGGCGAGCCGTTCCGCACCGAGCACCTGAACCTCGCCGCGCTGATCGACCAGGTGTCGCTGCCGGTGACGGCCGGGGTCAGCATCACCCGGCACGGCGTGCTGGTCCTCGTCGTGTGGCGGGTGCAGGACGAGACCTCCCGCCTCGCGAACCTGCTGCAGCACGCCCAGCGCCTCGGCCGTGTCGGCGGCTTCGAGGAGGAGCGGCACACGGGCGCGATCGTGTGGAACAGCCAGCTCTTCTCGCTCTTCGGCCGCGAGCCGGGCGCCGATCCCGTGCCGCTGGCGCGGATCGCGGAGCACGCCCACCCGGACGACGTGCTCGCGCTCACCGGGTTCGTGCAGACCGTCCTGCACGACCACCGGCACGCCTCGGCGGCGTTCCGCCTGCAGCGCCCCGACGGCGTCACCCGGCACGTCCGCGTGATCGCGGAGCCCGTGCTCGACCCGCAGGGCGTGCTGCTCACCGTCCGCGGCGCCTACCAGGACGTCTCCGCCCAGCACTGGACCGAGGTCGCGCTGTCGGCCACGCAGGACCAGCTCGCCATCACCGCCCAGGAGGCCGCCGAGCACACCAAGCTCACGCTGCAGCTCCAGCAGGTGATCATGCCGCCGACGCACCCGACGCTCGACGCGTTCGGGCTCCGCGTGGCCGTGCGGTACCGGCCGGCGGCGCAGGAGGAGCTGGTCGGCGGCGACTGGTACGACGCCGTCGTGCTGCCGTCCAAGCAGATCCTCGTCTCGGTCGGCGACATCACCGGCCACGGCATCAAGGGCGCGACCGGCATGGTCGTGCTCCGCAACGCGCTGCGCGGTCTCGCGGCCACCGGCGCGGGCCCCGCACAGCTGCTCACCTGGCTGAACCTCGTGGCCCACCACCTCGCGGACAGCATCTTCGCCACCGCGATCTGCGGCCTGTACGACCCGCACACCCGCGTGCTGCGCTGGGCCAGGGCGGGCCACCTGCCGCCGGTGCTGATCCGGGACGGCCGGTGCGACCTGCTGCCGATGCTGCCCGGCATGATGCTCGGCGCGGTCGCGGAGGCCTCCTACGCCGAGGGCGAGGTCGTGCTCGAACCCGGCGACACGCTGCTGCTCTACACCGACGGCCTGGTGGAGCGCCGGAACCTGGCGCTGGACGACTGCCTGGAGCGGCTCTGCGCGGCGGCGCGGGAACCGCGCGCGTCCCTGGACGACCTCCTCGACCACCTGCTCGACCAGAGCGAGTCCGACACCGACGACGACACCTGCGTCGTCGGCGTCCAGCTGCCATGACGGCTAGGACCGTGCCGCTCGCCCAGGACATCCGCGGCCTCGACCTGGAGGACTACCCGCGGTGCCTCGCCGAGGTGCGCCGGCTCACCCGGCTGGCGCTCACCGGCGTTCGCACCGCCGACGTCGACGACGTCCTGCTCGTGGTCACCGAGCTGGTGTGCAACGCCTTCGACCACGGCCGGGGCCCGCGGCTGCTGCGCCTGCGCGTGAGCCCGCACCCGTGCGTGGTGCGGTGCGAGGTCGACGACACCGCGCCGGAGCTGCCCGTCCTCGGCCGCTCCCGGCTCGGCCCGTTCCGCGGCAGGGGGATCGTGCTGGTCGACCGGCTCGCCACGGCCTGGGGCACCGACCGCGGTGAGAGCGGCAAGACGGTGTGGGCAGAGCTGGACTGCCGCCCGGTGGTGTCCGGCGACACCCTCCCGGCCGGAACCGCCGGTTTTCCCGCCGTCCGGGCGAGGTAACCAAGCACGGTGACGCCGGCAGAACCGGGGGGACTAGCCCTCGACGACGCGAACGCCGCCCACGGGTGGCACACGATGGAACTCGTCAGCGCCTCACCGGACACCGCGGGAGTCCGCCGCTGGGCGCGGGCGCTCCTGCCGGACCTGCGCGAGGACGACCTGCTCGACGTGCTGCTCGTCATCACCGAGCTCGCGTCGAACGTCTTCGACCACGCGCGGTTCCCGGCACGCCTGAAGCTCCGCAGCACGGACGAACCCTGCGTGGTGAGCGTCATCGCCGAGGACGCCTCCCCCGTTCCGCCGCAGCTGCGGCCCTCCCAGCCGGACTCGGTGCGCGGCCGCGGGCTCGTGATGGTGAACCGGCTGGCCGAGCGGTGGGGTGTGGTCCAGCGCAAGGTCGGCAAGGGCGTGTGGGCCGTCATCCCCTGCGCCGTCGCGCCCTGAACTGCCGCGCCCCAGGCCCACGCGCCCCGAACTGTCGCGCCCCAGGCTGACACGCCCCAGGCCGGTCGCGCCCCGAACCGTCGCCCCCAGGCTGACACGCCCCAGGCCGGTCGCGCCCTGAACCGTGGCACCCCGAACCGTCGCGCCCTGAACTGCCGTGCTGTAAGCCGTCGCGCCCCGGCTGTCGCGCCCCGGGCTGTCGCGCCCTCTGCCGTCGCGCACTGAGCCCGTCGCGCACTGAGCCCGTCGCGCACTGAGCCCGTCGCACCCCAGACCCAGCGCACCCCAGACTCAGCGCACCCCAGACCCAGCGCCCCCAACCCCAGCGCGGCTAACGCCGTTGCTGCCGCGGCACCCTCGGCACGGCGCGCAGGGCGGCGAGCGCGTCGGGCAGGTCCGCGAACAGCATGAGGTACACGTCGGTGGCCGTGACCTCCAGCGGCTTGAGCACCGTCTGGTGCGCCACCACCCCGAACGGGACACCGCGGTCGTGGACGTGCTGGTGCAGCAGCACGAGCATGTTGATCCCCGAGGACCCGAAGAACGTCACCGCCCGCAGGTCGAGGACGAGGCCCGTGAGGGGCCGTTCCACCGCCGTGATCGCCTTGTCGAGCGGCACCTGGGCCGTTTCCATGTCGACTTCGCCGGACACCGTGACGACCGCGATGCCGGCATGGTCCTCCACCTGTGCGATCAGCACGTCCCGGGCTCCGATGCGGGTGCTCGCCGACTGGACATCGATCGGGACCAGGGTCCCACGCCCGGCCCGCGCGTGGTGGGGTGAAAGCGCGCGGCGTTGCCTCGCCGACCGCGGTCCCCGGTGCGGTCAGGTTCCCGCGCACACCCCGTCGGCCGGGCACGCGATCAGCGCGAACACCGTCTTGCCGCGCTCCGCGGGCCGGGTGCCCCACCGGCGGGCGAGGCTGTCGACGACCACGATGCCCCTGCCCCGCGTGCCGCTGAGCCGCGACCGGCCGTGCACCGGTTCGGCGGGCGACCCGTCGTCGACCTCGACCGTGATCTCGCACGCGCTCCCCTGCCGCAGGACCCGCAGGTGGCCGGTGCCGGGGGTGTGGTCGAGGACGTTGTTCACCAGTTCCGTGACGACGAGCAGCACGTCGTAGCGGTGGTCCTCGCCGAGGTCGTGCAGCACGGTGGTGAGCCTGGCTCGCACCGCGGTGAGCGCGATGGCCGGGTCGACGGGCAGGTCGAGCAGCACGGTGCCCGCTCCTCCGCCGACCGTCGTCACCCGTGCTCCTCCTCGTGCCTGTGCTGCCCGCACGCTACCGGTAGGCCGCTCCCTGACGTCGCCCGCGCGGGGTCCCGGCCCGCGACCGTCGCCGACGAGGCCGCCGGCGGGCGAAAAAATGCTGGGAGCGTTCCCAGACGAACACGCTCCGCAACGGCTCTGACCTCGTCGGCAAGGGTGCTTGACACCTCGTCGCGGCGCCATGAGACTCCCCAGAACCTGGGAGCGCTCCCAGGTCTTCCCGTCGCCGTCAGAGGAGTTCTCACCGTGCGTCCCCGCCACTGGATCACCGTGGTGGTCTGCGTCGTCGCATCCGCCACCGTCGCGTCCTGCGGCACGGCCGGAACCGCGAACCGGACCGCCGACGGCAGGACCGAGCTGACCATCGCCACGTTCAACGAGTTCGGCTACGAGGAGCTGTTCGCCCAGTACGAGGCGGCGCACCCCGACATCAAGATCACCCAGCGCAAGACGGGCCAGGGCGCCCCGCACCACCAGAACCTCTTCACCAAGCTCGGCGCGGGCGCGGGGCTCGCCGACGTCGAGGCGGTCGAGGAGGGCTACCTGAGCCGGGTCATGGCCAAGGCCGACCAGTTCGAGGACCTGAAGGAGATCGGGCCGGAGGACGTCACGCCCGACCGCTGGCTCAAGTGGAAGGCCGACGCCGCCACCACCAGGAACGGCAGGCTGATCGGCTACGGCACGGACATCGGCCCGCTCGCCATGTGCTACCGCAAGGACCTCCTCGCGAAGGCCGGGCTGCCGTCCGACCCGGAGAACGTCAAGCGGCTCTTCGCCACGTGGGGCAGCTACTTCGCGGCGGGCGACCAGTTCACCGCGAAGGTCCCCGGGGTCGCGTGGTTCGACAGCGCCGCCCAGATCTTCAACGCCATGCACAACCAGCACGACGTGGGCTACTTCGACTCCTCCGACGAGCTCGTCGTCGAGTCCAACCCTGCCATCCGCGGCGACTGGAACGCCGTGACGGCCGCCGTCGCGAAAGGACAGTCGGCGAAGCTCCCCGCGTTCAGCGCCGAGTGGAACACCGGTTTCAAGCTCGGCCGGTTCGCCACGAAGACCTGCCCGTCGTGGATGCTCGGCGTGATCGAGGCCCAGGCGGGGCCGGAGAACGCCGGCAAGTGGGCCGTCACCGACGCCTTCCCCGACGGCGGCGGCAACTGGGGCGGCTCGTACCTGACCGTGCCGAAGCAGGGCAGGAACGTGCGGCAGGCCGCCGAGCTCGCCGCCTGGCTGACGGCCCCCGAGCAGCAGGTCAAGGCGTTCCAGGCGAAGGGCACGTTCCCCAGCCAGATCGACGCGCTGGAGAGCAGGACGCTGCTCGAGTCCGTCAACACCTACTTCGGCAACGTCGAGGCGGGCGCGCTGTTCGCCGCGCAGGTGCAGAAGGTCAAGGCGGCGCAGCACAAGGGGCCCGCCGACGGGCAGATCCAGGACGACGTGTTCAGCCCGGCGCTGCAGTCCGTCGAGCAGGGCAAGCGGCCGGACGAAGCGTGGAACACCGCCGTTCAGGAGGCGAAGAAAGCCGCCAAATGACCGGTTCGAGTCGAATTCGCCCGTCGAAAGCGGACCGCGTTCCGGGCCTCGCTTGACCCCCTCGGACGCCGGACCGATTCTGGGAGCGCTCCCAGAACTCAGGGCCGGAGGAGAGCGGATGAAGCTGCGGGACGGACTTGCCGGCGCACTGGTCGCGGCCGTGGTGGCCGCGGCCGGTGTGGCGGCCATTGCGACAGCCGGGCAGGTCCCGGCGGCGGCCGCGGCCGCCGGCACGGGCACCGGGTACCTGCACACCAGCGGGAACAAGATCCTGGACAGCACCGGCGCCACCGTCCGGCTGACGGGCATCAACTGGTTCGGCATGGAGACCGACAACAGGACGTTCCACGGCCTGTGGTCCAGCCGCACGTGGCGCCAGCAGCTCGACCAGATGGCGCAGCTGGGCTACAACACGCTGCGCGTCCCGTTCTCCGACGACGCGCTGAAGCCCGACGCCAAGGCGACCGGCGTCAACGACTACACGAACCCCGACCTGGTCGGCCTGTCCCCGTTGCAGATCCTCGACAAGGTGATCGGCCACGCGGGCCAGAAGGGCATGCGGGTCATCCTCGACCGCCATCGGCCGACGAGCGCCGGGCAGACCGCGCTCTGGTACACGGCGGGCGTGCCGGAGTCGACCTGGATCAGCAACTGGAAAGCGCTCGCCCAGCGCTACGCGGGCAACACCACGGTCATCGGCGCCGACCTGCACAACGAGCCGCACGCCGAGGGCACCAACCCGGCCGCGGCCGGGTCGTGCTGGGGCTGCGGCGACACCGCCCGCGATTGGCGCCTCGCGGCCGAGCGCGCGGGCAACGCGATCCTGGGCGTGCAGCCGAACTGGCTGATCTTCGTCGAGGGCGTGAGCTGCCCGAGCGGCGGCCTCTCGAACGTCTGGGACGGCGACCCGTCCAACGACGAGGACTGCGGCTGGTGGGGCGGCAACCTGTCGAAGGCGGGCCAGTTCCCGGTGCGCCTGACCGTGGCGAACCGGCTCGTGTACTCCCCGCACGAGTACGCGACCTCGGTCTACGACCAGCCGTGGTTCCGGGCCCCGGACTTCCCCGCGAACATGCCGGCGATCTGGGACAGGTACTGGGGTTACCTCCACAAGCAGAACATCGCGCCGATCATGATGGGCGAGTTCGGCACGACCCTCGCGAACCCGGTCGACAAGGTGTGGCTGGAGAACCTCATGGCCTACACCGGGACCGGCGTGAACGGCATGTCGTTCACCTACTGGTCGTGGAACCCCAACTCCGGTGACACCGGCGGCATCGTCGGCGACGACTGGACCACCGTGAACCAGGCGAAGCAGAGCATCCTGCAGCCCTACCTGATCCCGCCGGCCGGCAGCGGCACCGACCCGACGACGACCACCACCACGACCACCACCGGTGGTGGCACGGGCGGCTGCAAGGCGGTCTGGAAGCTCGACAACTCCTGGCAGGGCGGCTTCCAGGGCTCGCTGACCGTCACGAACACCGCGACGAGCGCCGCCAACCCGTGGAAGGTCTCGTTCTCCCTCAACGGCGCCACGGTCTCCAACGGGTGGAACGGCACGTTCAGCCAGAGCGGCAGCACGGTCACGGTGACCGCGCCCTCGCACAGCCCGTCCCTCGCGGCGGGAGCGTCGGTGTCGCTCGGCTTCACCGCGACCGGCACGGCGAGCACGCCGTCGTCCGTGATGCTCGACCAGGCGGCCTGCGCCTGACCGCGCGCCGGCCGCGGTGCTTCCCCCGGAGG
>NZ_JBHXCW010000254.1:0-10564 GCF_042725365.1 Lentzea sp. NPDC060358
AGTCAGTCCTTCTTGAATGCGTCCTTCACCTTCTCGACGGCCTCCTTCAGGTGGCCCTTGCTCTGCTCCGCGGAGCCCTCGGCCTGCAGGCCGGGGTCGTTCGTCGCGTCGCCAATGCCTTCCTTGACCTTGCCCTTGAGCTGGTCGCCCTTGGCTTCGAGCTTGTCATCGGCACCCATGTTGTCCTTCCCCGACACCTGAACCTCAGGTGCGAACGTCTACAGCTCGGATGCCCTCAACCGGCGCCGGCGACACGTGTTTTTGGCGTTCATCACATCAATCGCTCGATCTCGCCGCGCGCCCAGTGGGAACCGCTGCTCGGGCGGCCGCGGCCGTCACCGCCTCGGCCACGCCGGCGAAGGCGGACGTGCGCGTCGAGCCCCGCCCGCCGATGCGGCTGATTCTCGTCGTGCCTGGTGGGGCCGGTGTCATCAGGACTCGCCGAGCACTCCGGGGTGGTCGCGCAGCTGCCGCCGCGACGTCACGCCGAGCTTGCGGAAGATCTCCCGCAGGTGCGCGTCCACGGTGCGCTTGCTGATGAACAGCTCCGTGGCGACCTCGTTCGACGTCGCTCCCGCCGCCACCAGCCGCGCGACGGCCACCTGCTGCATCGTCAGCTGTTCGTGGGCGGCGGGGGTGGAGCGGCGTTCGACGCGCTGGCCCGCCGCGCGCAGTTCGTCGGCCGCGCGCGCGGCGAAGGCCTCGGCGCCGCACGCCCCGAGGATCGTGTGGGCCGTGCCCAGCTCGCGCAGGGCGTCCTTGCGGCGTCCCTTGCGCCGCAACCACTCCCCGTAGACGAGGTGCGCTCGCCCGAGGTGGGGGCGCAGCGGGGTGTCGGCCAGGCACTCGACGGCCTCGGCGTGGTCGTCCTCGATCCCGGTCACGAGGGCGCGGGCGTACGCCGTGACGCCGCGGGCGAGCGTCGTGCCCGCCGCCTCCGTGCGCTTGGTCAGCGCTTCCAGGGCGCGGGCGGCCTCCGCGTGCTCCTGGCACTTGACGGCCGCCTCGACCAGTTCCGGCAGGGCCGCACCGGTGAGGAAGAGGTCGTTGTGCTCCGTCGCGGCACGGGCGGCGGCCAGCGCGGCCGGGTGCTCGGCGCGGCCGTTGTGCAGCACGGCGGCCGACCAGTGCAGGCTGGCCACGTGCCCGCCGGGGGTGGCGCCCGCGGCGATCAGGTCCAGGGTCTCCTCGCGCCGGCCGCGCAGCGCGGCCAGCTGGAGGCGGTGGTGCAGGAGCCGCGGTTCGCCCACGGCGTCGGCGATCGCCTCCTCCTCGGCCGTCGCCGCCAACGCCCCGCCCAGGTCGCCCGCCAGCGTGGCGGCCGTGGCCTGCTGGGCGTGGGCGAGCTGCAGCAGCAACGGCGAGCCGGACTCGCGGCCCGCCTTCACGAGCCAGTCGGCGATGGTGAAGTGCAGGTCGAAGTCCCACAGCTCGGTGCTGATCATCGACGCGAGCGCCGGGCGGCGGCTCCACAGCGGACCGCCCTCGTCGTGCAGCGCGCCGCGCAGCAGGGGCAGTCCCGCGTGGTGGCCCTGCTCGGCGAGGGTGAGCAGGGCCTCGAGCAGGTCCGGCCGGCTCGGCGCGGGAGCGGAGGCCCTGGCGGCGGTGAGGACCTCGTCGACGACACCGCCGGGGCGGCCGACGACGAAGCTCATCTCGAGCGCGTCGAGGAAGCAGTCGCGCGCCTGGTCGGGGTCCACCGCGGACAGCCGCCGGGCCGCGCTCACCGTCCACGACGGGCCGCTGCCGTCTCCGGGCCTGGTGAAGGCGATCCGGCCGCGCAGCAGGTCGGCGCGGGCGCGCTGGACCTCGTCGAGAGCGGCGTCCTCGACGGTCGCGAGCAGGTCCTCCGCGCGGTCGGCCGCGCCCGCCTCGATGCAGGCCTCCGCGGCGGCCAGCGTGCGTTCGAGCCGGCTGTGCGGGTCCAGCGACAGGGCGACGGCCCGTTCGAGGAACGCGGCCGCCGCGGCGACGCCCCCGCGCGACCGGGCCCGCGAGGCGCAGAGCTCCAGGTCCACCGCGACCTCCTCGTCCGGGCCCGCGCACGCCTGGGCGCGGTGCCAGGCCCGGCGGTCCGGCGCCGTGAGCGAGTCGGTGGCGTCGGCCAGCGCGCCGTGGACCGACCGCCGCACCCCGTCCGGCGCGGCCCGGTAGACCGCGGACCGCGCGAGCGGGTGGCAGAAGCGGATGCGCGCGGTGAACTCGACCAGGCCCGTGGCGGCGGCGTCCGCGCTGGCCGGCGGCACGTCCACGCCCAGCGCCTCCGCCGCGGGCCACAGCAGGGCCGGATCGCCCGTCGGGTCCGCGCTCGCGACGGTTAGCAGCAGCCGCGCCCCGTCGGACAGGTCCGCGAGCCGCGCGCGGAAGTTCTCCTCGATCCGCGACGGCACCGACGCCGCGGCGGGCGGGACGAAACCGCCGGCCAGGGGCAGCTCCAGCAGCGCGAGCGGGTTGCCGTTGGCCTCGGCGACGAGCCGGTCGCGGACCCGGTCGTCGAGCGGGAACGGGTTGCGCGCGGTGAGCAGGGCCTTGGCGTCGTGGTCGCTCAGCCGCCCGACGTCGAGCCACGGCAGCTCGGTCATCTCGCCGGCCGCGGCCGGCGAGCGCAGCGCGAGCACCACGGCGACGGGGTCGGAACCGAGCCGACGGGCGAGGAACGCGAGGGCCCTGGACGAGGCCGCGTCGAGCCACTGCACGTCGTCGACGACGCACAGGACCGGCTGGTCGCCGCTCACGGCAGTGACGAGCTCGAGGACCGCGAGCCCCACCTGGAACGGCTGCGGCGTGCCGCCGGCCAGCCCGAACGCCGTCCGCAGCGCCTCGCGGCGGTGCTCGGGCAGCGCGTCGAGCCGGTCGAGCAGCGGCACGCACAGCTGGTGCAGCGCGGAGTAGGGCAGCTCCTGCTCGAACTCGGACCCGCCCGCCCGCAGCACCTGGAATCCGCCGGCCGCCCGCACCGCGTGCGCCAGCAGCGTGCTCTTGCCGATCCCCGCCTCACCGCCGAGGACCAGCGCCCCGCCCCGGCCCTCCCGCGCGGCGGCGACCAGTTCGCCGACACGGCGCCGCTCGCCGTGCCTGCCGATCATCGCCTCGTCGGTGGGGCCGGTCATGCGTCCATTCTGGCGGGTGGGGCGTCACGCCTCGCCCGCGGCCACCTGCTTGCGCCGGGCGAGCGGCGCGAGGAAGCGCTGCACGATGAAGTACTCGGCCACGAGGACGTTGCCCAGCAACGACATCCACGCGCTGACGGTGTAGACCTCGCGGTACTCGAGCCACGTCACCGAGTTCATCAGCGCGATCAGCGGCAGCTGGTACAGCCGCAGGGTCACCGCGGCGAACGTGAGCGTGTAGTTGCGGATCATCCAGACGCGGTGCAGCTGCACCTCGCCCCGCCGGATCGTGCGGTAGGCCTTGGCGGCGGTGAACAGCCACGCGACGATCAGCACGAAGAACGCGACCTGCAACGCGAACCCGCTCTTGGTCACGGCGGCGGAGTAGACGGCCGCGAGCGAGGCGGCGACGACCGCGACGAGGTAGACCCGGCCCGTCACCCGGTGCAGCCGCGGGTAGCGGGTGCGCAGCTTCGGCACGAACTGCCACGGGCCGGTGACCAGCGCGATGCCCGCGGGCACGGCGTGGATGACGAGGCTCGTGTAGTAGCCCGGGGTGATCCGGTCGAGGCCCGGCACCGTCGTGCCCCCGACCAGGTACGGCGGCACGAAGACGGCGGCCGTGACGAGCGCGAGCACGGCGACGAGCCCCCACCCGAACCACCACCAGCGCCTGCCGGAGTTCCGTGACACGACTGCTGTGGACATGCGTTGGTCCCGCTTCCCTGTGCGAACGATCGAGGAGCCGCGGACACGCAGGCCGCACGTCGCCGGGCTCGGCGAGGGGCTGCGTTCCGCGGCTCGATCCTGATCGCCGGGGGCGGGCGATCGCGTCGGTGCGCGATGCCTACATCCGGTGTGCCTACTTGCGCCAGAACAGGTGGTGGGTCACCCCGCTGGGGCTCGGCACGACGTCGAGGTGGAACCGGTCGAGCAGCTCGTCCGGCGACTTCCACAGCGGCACCCCGTGGCCGAGGTCGACCGGGGCCACCGCCACGTGCAGGGTGTCGATCAGGTCCGCGTCGAGGAACGCGCGGACGGTCGTGGCGCCGCCGCCGATCCGCACGTCCTTGCCCTGCGCGGCCTCCTTGGCGCGTTCGAGCACCTCGGCCGGTTCGGCGTTCACGAAGTGGAACGTCGTGTCGGAGAGGCTGAACGACGGCCGCTCGTGGTGGGTGAGGACGAACACCGGCGTGTGGAACGGCGGCTCGTCGCCCCACCAGCCCTGCCAGTCGTGGTTCTCCCACGGGCCGCGGTGCGGGCTGAACTTGTGGGCGCCCATGATCTCCGCACCGATGTTGTGCGCGAAGTCGCGGGTCAGGTGGTCGTCGAGGCCGCGGCTGCCGCCGGGCTCGGTGCGGTTCGGCCAGCTCGCCGTGGCGCCCGCCCACGCGAACATCGTGCCGGGGTCGGCGTGGCCGAACGGCCGCTCGAGGGTCTGGTCCTCGCCGGCGCCGAACCCGTCGCGCGACACGACGAAGTTCTGGACCTTCACCAGCTGGGTCATGGTGCTTCCTTCCGTTGCGGGTCGACGAGTGGACCGCGGCGGTCGCGCGAACTCATCGGTCCCGGAGGAAGATCATGCTCCCGGAGCGGGGCGGTGGCCACGCGGGCGGAGTCGCCCGCGTGACCACCCCGGGCGGGAGTGCTACTGCGCGGTCGGGACCGGGTGGCCCTCCGACGCCTGCACCACGACGATGCCCTGGCCCTGCAGCGCCAGCTGGTAGGCCTCGCCGGACCCGCGGCCGATCACGGCACCCAGCTTCGCCGTCTTCTTGATCGACGACTGCAGCGAGGTCGACCACAGGACCGCGGACTGCATGTCGACGTACGTCGGCACGTCCACGTTCAGCACGACGGGGGTGCCGTAGGCGGTGACGGCCAGTGCGCCCGTGCCCGTGAACGTCGTGTTGAACAGGCCGCCGCTGAGCATCGACGCGCCCTCGGTGCGGTTGATGTCCCACGTGAGCGTGCTGTCGAACGCGAGGACGTTCTTGCCGTTGACGGTGACCGACTCGTTCTCCAGGTACAGCACGAAGATCTCGTCGGCGTCCTGGGCCAGGAACACGTCGCCGCTGCCCGACACCTTCATGAGCGACATGCCCTCGCCGGTGAAGGCCTTCTTGAACAGCTTGCCGATACCGCCGGCGCCCTCGTAGGCGAAGTCGACGTCGCCCTGGTAGGCGACCATCGAGCCCTGCTTGGCGAAGAAGAACCCGCCGCTGCCGGTGAGGTCCACCTTGAGCATGCGTTCGTTCTGGAGCTGGAAGCTTCCCGGCTCGACGGACCGCTCTTCGTGGTTGAACAGTGAGCTGCGCATGCGGAGATGATGCAGGTGATCATGGTCTGGCGCAGGCTTTTCGGACAATTCCGCGTGCCATCGTGGCGAAGACGATGTCGTGCAAAGGTTTCTGCGTGACCCAGTAGAGCTGGCCGAGCAGGCCGTCGGCGGTGAAGGTGACCTTCTGCCGGTAGCGGGTGCGGTCGCCCTCGCGGTCCACGCGCATGTCGAGCAGGGTGTGGCCGGGCATCTTCATGTCCGCCCGCAGTACGAGGTGCCGCGCCTCGTCGTCGCGGTGCACCACGGTCCAGAAGTCGACCACGTCGCCCTCGCCGACCGCGGGGGCGCGGCCGCGGTACAGGCCGATGCCGCCGAAGAGGTGGTCGATCGCGCCGCGGACGGTCCACACCAGAGGGATCGTGTGCCAGCCGTCCTTGCCGCCCAACGTGGTGACCGTGCGCCACACGTCCTCCGGCGGCGCCTCGGTCAGCACCGTCCGCTCCTCGGTGAACACCTCGCCCTCGGTGTCCTCGGCGGCGGAGGGGATCGCGGCGCGGATCGCGTTGTCCACACTGGTCAGACCGCCGTGCGGGGCGGGCAGCACGTCGGTGACGGGCGGCTCGGTGGTCACCAGGTCGTGGTCCAGCGACTCGAACAGCGGCTCCGCGACCGCCGCGGGCACCGGCGTCACCAGGCCCGCGACCTGGGCGGCGAGCTTGTGCGACCACACCGGGGCGGGCAGCGGCACCCTGACCGGCAGCCGCAGCACGCGGGCGCAGCGCTGCACCAGGTCGAGGTAGCTCAGCTGCTCGGGGCCCAGGACGTCGAAGACGCCGCCGACCGGCTCCGGCAGGCCGGCGGCGGCGACGAGGTAGTGCAGGACGTCGGCGACCGAGACGGGCCTGCTCGTGTTGTGCATCCACGACGGCACGGGCACCCACGGCGTGAGGCGCGCAGAGGAGCGCAGCAGCTCGAAGCTGGCCGAACCGGCACCGATGATCATCGACGCCTGCAGCACGAGTGCGGGCACCCGGCCGGCGGCCACGACGTCGCCCACCTCGGCGCGGGACGCCAGGTGCGCGGACAGGCCGGGGGAGTCGGGGCGAGGGCCGCCGACGTAGACGATCTGGCGCACGGACGCGGCCTCGGCCTCGGCCGCCAGCACGGCGGCGGCCGAGCGGTCCACGTCGGCGAAGTCCGGGCGGTCGAGCGAGTGCACGAGGAAGTACACGACCTCGTTGCCCGCCAACGCCTCCCGTACGGCGTGCGGGTCCGTGGCGTCACCGACGTGCGCCAGCACGTTGGTGGGGAAGAGAGTGGTCTGCGCGCTGTCGCGGACGAGCACGGCCACCTGGTGGCCGTGTTCGAGCAGCCGCGGGACGAGGCGCGACCCGAGGTGCCCGGTCGCGCCCATCACGAGGCACCTCATCGGATGCCGGTCCGGTTCTGCAGCGCGCCGATCTTGGTGCCGTACAGGAAGAACACCGCCATGAACACCTCGATCTGCTGCTGTGACGAGAGCCTGTCGAGGTCGACCGCGACCTCGGTGTCCCGCACGTCCGCCACCTCGGCGAGCCGCCGGTTGAACACCGCCCGCGCCACGTCCTGGCTGCGTTCGTCGACGTCGGCGTGGAACAGCCGGCGCAGGTCGCAGTCGGGCGGCAGCGGGTGGCGGACGAGCTCGGCGGGGTAGCGGGCGTTCATGACGCGCGCCGCCGTGTTGAGCACGTGGGCGACGAGCGTGGCGCCCCTGCCGAAGTGGTCGACCATCGCGACCAGCTCCTCGAGGGTCGCGACGTCCTCCTCGATGCTCACCGGTGTGCTGATGTCGAGGTCGAGGCGCTCCATCGCCATCGCGACGTTCTCGAGGACCTGGTCGGGGTCGACGAGGAGCCGGTCCCCGAGATGAGCGCTCGCACGGTGGTGGTGGGGATCCAGTAACTCCTGCGTCTCGCGGTCCAGGTGCCCGCGGAGCAAGTCTTCGTGGTCGGTCGTCACGCGCATGAACTGCCCGTTTTCGGGCAACCGCAACCGTCCATTCACGAACGGGGGACATCGGGGTTGCCGCCGCGGGGCACCGGGTACCGCTCACCGGTGAGGACCTCGATCGCCCTGTTCACCCGTGACCTGCGGGTCCACGACAACCCGGTGCTGCACGCCGCGTCCACCGCGGACCGGTGCGTGCCGTTGTTCGTGCTCGACGACGCGATCGTCTCGTCCTCGTTCTTCAACGCCAACCGCGCGGCGTTCCTCACCGACTGCCTGGCCGATCTGGACGCGGCGCTGCGCGACCGCGGCGGCCGGCTGGTGGTGCGCAGGGGCAAGCTCGCCGACGAGGTCGCGAAAGTCGTCCGCGAGCTGGACGTCACCGAGGTCCACGTCGCCGCCGACGTGAGCCGGTACGCCCGCCGCCGCGAGGAGGCCCTGCGCGAGCTGGGCGCCGACCTGCACGTGCACGACGCGTCGATCAACGCCGTCCCGCCGCTGTCGCTCACCCCGTCCGGCGGCGGCGACCACTTCGCGATCTTCACCCCGTACTTCCGCAAGTGGGAGACCGTGCAGCGCCGGGGCGTCCTGCGGGCGCCCGCGAAGCTGACCGTGCCGGACCTCGCGGGCGACCTGCCGAAGCGCCTGCACCGCGGCACCACGTCGCCCGACCTGGCCGAGGGCGGCGAGACCGCCGGCCGCAAGCTGATGACGAGCTGGGTCCGGTCCGGGGTGGACGACTACGCGGAGGTGCACGACGCGCTGGCCGACGACGCCACCTCGCGCCTGTCGCCGCACCTGCACTTCGGCACGGTGTCGGTGACCGAGCTGCTCGACCGCGTCGGCACCGGCTCCGAGGGCGCGCGGGCCTACACCCGCCAGCTCGCGTGGCGCGACTTCCACCACCAGGTGCTCGCCGCGAAGCCCGATTCCGCCACGAAGGACTACCGCACGCGTGACGACCGGTGGCGCCGCTCGGACCGCGACTTCGAGGCCTGGCGCGACGGCCGCACCGGCTACCCGATCGTGGACGCGGCGATGCGCCAGCTCGCGCGGGAGGGCTGGATGCACAACCGCGCCCGGCTGATCGCTGCGAGCTTCCTGAGCAAGACCCTCTACCTCGACTGGCGGCGCGGCGCCCAGCACTTCATGGACCTGCTGGTCGACTGCGACCTCGCCAACAACCAGATGAACTGGCAGTGGGTGGCGGGCACGGGCACCGACACCCGCCCGAACCGCGTGCACAACCCACTGGCCCAGGCGGCCCGCTACGACGCGGACGGCGCGTACGTGAAGCGCTACGTGCCCGAACTGGCCGACGTCGACCCGAAGCACGTCCACGAACCGTGGAAGCTCTCCGAGGACGAGCGGGACGCGCTCGACTACCCGCCGCCGATCGTGGACCTGAGCGAGGCCGCCGATCGGTTCGCCGCGGCACGAGGACTGCGCCGGCACCGCTGACCTGCGGGTTTCGTGCAACCTGAACACTTCGGCCGCGCGTGGGCAAAGACGGGGTGCAAGGGCGGAGCGAAACCCGAGGAGCACCATGGCGTCAGACGCGGAACTGATCGGAAGATCGCTGCGCGGAGACACCGGCGCCTTCGTGGAGGTGATCAGCCGCCACGAGACCGCGATCGGGAACTACCTGGCGCGCAGGGTGGGGCGGCAGGCCGCCGAGGACGTCCTCGGCGACGTGTGGGTGGCGGCCTACGAGTCCCGTGCGAGCTACGACCGGTCCTACCCCGAGGCCCGGCCCTGGCTCTACGGGGTCGCGCTGAACAGGCTGCGGCGGCACTGGCGGTCCGAGCCGCAGGAACAGCCGGCCCCGGACCTGAGCGCGGTGGTGAGCGGCTGGGACCCGTGGCCCGCGGTGGACACCCGCGTGGACGCGCAGGCGTCGCTGCGCAGGGCGCTGGCCCGGCTCAAACCCGAGGAGCGGGAGGTGCTGGGGCTGGTCGCGTGGGAGGACCTGACCGTCGCCGAGGCGGGACGGGTGCTCGCGATCCCGGCCGGCACGGCCCGCCGCCTGCTGCACCAGGCGCGCAAGGCGCTGAGACAGGCCCCCGAGGTGGCCGCGCTGCTCCGAGTCCCGACGACGTGAGAAGACGACTCATGGATGAGATGGACCTGATGACGAAGCTGAGTGACGTGCCCGCACCGAGTCCGGAGGCCTACGACCGCGCCCGTGCGGCTCTGCACGCGGCGATGGCGGAACCCGCGGACGTCGTGGTGATGCCGAAGAAGAGATTTTCCTGGCCCAGAGTGGGCATTGCCGTCGTGGGCGCCGCGGCCGTCGCGGTGGCCGCGGTGATGGTGACGACGGGCGGCAGCACCCCGGACACCCCGACGCAGGCGGCGCCGCCGGTGGTCGAGTCACCGCTCGTGAAGCTCGCCTCCGACCTCGAGGCGGCGCCGCTGACCGGTGACTCGTCGCTGATCGTCGGCGAGAAGATCGCGAAGGACAAGTCGCGGCACGAGTACTACACCGTCTACACCGACGCCGGCCAGGTCTTCCGGGGCGACTCCGCGCAGACCCTGGCGACCGCGGTCGTCAAGAACCAGGACGGCGCCCAGCCCTACGAGCGGAACCTGCTGGCGGCGGCCCGGCTCGCCGCGACCGGTGACGTCGAGAAGGCCAAGGTGGCGATGCTCACGGCCGGGGCCAACCCCCTGGGGATCGGGATGAGCCAGGCCGACGCGGAGAAGGTCTGGGCGGACGGCCACGCGAAGATGGCCGAGGCGTTCCGCAAGGTCGGCAAGGAGCTGCCTCCCGCTGGACCGCGTCCGACCGGCGCGGAGCTGGAGAAGCTCATCTCCAGCCACCTGTTCAGCGGCTCCACGCAGGCGCTGGACCTGGGCGCGTCCAACCCCGAGGTGCGCGCGGGGGTGCTGAAGCTGCTCGCGACCGTCGAGGAGGTGACCGTCGCCGAGACCGAGGTCGGCGGTCAGCGGGCGTTCACCCTCACCGCCGGCTCCGCCATCCAGGGCGCCAACGGCTCCGCGATGCTGACCGTCAACGCCGGCAACGGTCTGCCGATGAGCCTGGAGATCATCCCGGACAAGGCGTCGGCGACGCCGTCGGAGCAGGTGAAGGTCGACTACCGGTCGTCCCGCGTGAACCTCGCCGACGTGGCGGCGGGCAAGATCTGACCCCGCTGCCGCACTGCCGGTGGGAGGTCCCACCGGC
>NZ_JBHXCW010000255.1:0-10546 GCF_042725365.1 Lentzea sp. NPDC060358
GCCCGAAGAGCGCGCGCAGCCCGTCCCGCCCGGTCACGCCGACCGCCGCGCAGGTGGTGTGCGGGTGGTTGTCGACGGTGCGCTTGGCGATCGTCAGGAGTTCGGCGATCTCGATGTTCGCCAGCCCTGTCACGGCCAGGCCCGGGGTGGCCGCGTCGTCGAACGACTCCGTGAGCGCCGAGGCCTGCCGGTCCAGGCGGTCGGCGAGGGTCATGCGATGCGCGCACGTCCGTCGTCGACGCGAACCAAGCCCAGGCGCATCAGTTCCTCGGGCACGGGCGCCACCGTTCGCTCGAGTGGTTCACCGAACGCCAGCAGCTCCATCGCCCGTCGCTGCGTCTTGGTCGGCGCACACCCGGAAGCGGCGATCTCCCTGATGTGCAAGGGGTTCCCGCGAGCACGCCCGCCACGAGAGACCTAGTACCCCAGGGCGGTCTTGATCTCCTGCTCCACGGCCGCAGTCGTGACGAACAGCAGCTCGTCCTCCGCTTCGAGGGTGTCGTCGGGCTGAGGCACGATGACCCGCCCGCCGCGCAGGATGGTCACCAGTGCCGCGTCGCGGGGCAGCGACAGCTCCGACACGGCCCGGCCCGCGAACGGCGTCGACTCGTCGAGGGTGATCTCCACGAGGTTCGCCTGGCCCTGCCGCAACGTCAGCAGTCGCACGACGTCGCCGATCGTCACGGACTCCTCGACCATCGCCGCCAGCAGCCGTGGCGTGGACACGGCGACGTCGACGCCCCACGACTCGGTGAACAGCCACTCGTTCGTGGGGTCGTTCACGCGCGCGACGACGCGGCGGACCGCGAACTCCGTCTTGGCGAGCAGCGACACCACGAGGTTGACCTTGTCGTCACCGGTCGCGGCGATCACCACGTCGCACAGCTGCATGCCCGCGTCCTCCAAAGAGGACAGCTCGCACGCGTCGGCCTGCACCCACTCGGCCTGCTCGACGGAGTTGGGGTCGAAGTGCGCCCGGTCCCGCTCGATCAGCATCACCTGGTGCCCGTCGGACACGAGCTCCTGCGCGATGGACCGCCCCACCGCTCCCGCGCCAGCGATCGCGACCCGCATCAGCTCTCCTCCGGTGCCTGCTGCGCCGCGGTCGCGACGTCGGTGATCGTGCCGGACAGCGCCGCCACGTAGATGGTGTCGTCGGCCTGCACGACCGTCGAGTGCTCCGGCAGCACGCCCGTGCCGAAGCGCATCACGAACGCCACGCGCGCGCCGATCGCCTCCTCGAGCTCGCGCACCGGGCGGCCGACCCACGACTCGGCGACCTCGATCGGCAGCACGGCCACGGTGCCGGACGGGTCGCGCCACGCGGTCGCGGCGCCCTCGGGCAGCAGCATCCGCAGGAACCGGTCGGTCGACCACGGCACGGTGGCGACCGTCGGGATGCCCAGGCGCTCGTACACGGCGGCGCGCTTGTGGTCGTAGATGCGGGCGACGACGTGCTCGACGCCGAACGTCTCGCGCGCGACCCGGGCCGAGATGATGTTCGAGTTGTCGCCGCTCGAGACCGCCGCGAACGCCCCGGCGCGCTCGACGCCCGCCTCGATCAGGACATTGCGGTCGAAACCGTTGCCGACGACCTGCTGGCCGTGGAAGTCGCTGCCCAGCCTGCGGAACGACTGCGCGTCCTTGTCGATCACGGCGACCTGGTGGTCGAGCCGCTCCAAGGCCCTGGCCAGGGAGGCTCCCACCCGGCCACACCCCATGATCACCACGTGCACGACATGCCTCCTCAGGCGAACTCTGCGCAGAACCTACCGAGCATTAGCCCGTCCCGGTGAGCGGACCCCTTACGCTCTGGCCGTGTCCAAGCTCGCCACCGCTGCCAAACGCCTCCTGGTCGGACGGCCGTTCCGCAGCGATCGCCTCGCTCACACCCTGCTGCCCAAGCGCATCGCCTTGCCGGTCTTCGCCTCCGACGCCATGTCGTCGGTCGCATACGCGCCGGAAGAGATCTTCCTGATGCTTTCTGTGGCCGGCTTGAGCGCCTATGCAATGGCGCCGTGGGTGGGGGTCGCGGTCGTCGTGGTGATGCTCACCGTGGTCGCCAGCTACCGGCAGAACGTGCACGCCTACCCGTCCGGCGGCGGCGACTACGAGGTCGCGACGGTCAACCTGGGGCGCAGGGCGGGGCTCACGGTGGCGAGCGCCCTGCTCGTCGACTACATCCTGACCGTCGCGGTGTCGATCTCGGCCGCCGCGGCCAACATCGGCTCGGCCATCCCGTTCGTCGCGACCCACAAGGCGGAGTTCGCGGTCGCCGCCATCGTCCTGCTGACCGCCGTCAACCTGCGCGGCATCCGCGAGTCCGGCAGCGCGTTCGCCGTCCCCGTCTACGCGTTCATGATCGGCGTCTTCGGCCTGATCGGCTACGGCCTGTTCCGCGGGTTCGTCCTCGGCGACGACATGCGGGCCGAGAGCTCCGGCCTCGAGATCCACGCCGAGTCCGACCACCTGATGGGACTCGCGTTCGTGTTCCTGGTGCTGCGGGCGTTCTCCTCCGGCTGCGCCGCGTTGACCGGCGTCGAGGCGATCAGCAACGGCGTGCCGGCGTTCCGCAAACCCAAGTCCCGCAACGCCGCGACCACGTTGCTGCTGATGGGCGGCATCTCGGTGGTCATGCTGATGGGCCTGATCGTCCTCGCCCAGCTGACCGACGTGCGGATGGCCGAGTTCCCCGCCCAGCAGATCACCAACGCCCCAGCGGGCTACGAGCAGAAGACCATGGTCGCGCAGATCGCCCACGCCGTCTTCGACAGCTTCCCGCCCGGCTTCTACTTCATCGCGGGCGTCACCGCCCTCATCCTGGTGCTCGCCGCGAACACCGCGTTCAACGGGTTCCCGGTGCTCGGCTCGATCCTCGCCCAGGACCGCTACCTGCCGCGCCAGCTGCACACCCGCGGCGACCGGCTCGCGTTCTCGAACGGCATCCTGTTCCTCGCGGGCTTCGCGGTCGTGCTGGTGATCGCGTTCGACGCCGAGGTCACCCGGCTGATCCAGCTCTACATCGTGGGCGTGTTCGTGTCGTTCACGCTGAGCCAGCTCGGCATGATCAAGCACTGGCAGCGGCTGCTCAAGACCGAGACCGACGCCCAGGTCCGCACCCGGATGCGCCGCTCGCAGGCGATCAACACGTTCGGCCTGGCGCTGACGGCGACCGTGCTGATCATCGTGCTGATCACGAAGTTCACCAAGGGCGCGTGGATCGCCATCGCCGCGATGGCCGCCATCTACGCGTTGATGACGGCGATCCGCAAGCACTACGACACCGTCGCCGAGGAGCTGCGCAAGCAGGAGAAGGTGCGCACGATGCCCGCGCGCAACCACTGCATGGTGCTGGTGTCCAAACTGCACATGCCGACGCTGCGGGCGTTGTCCTACGCCAAGGCCACGCGCCCGGACGTGCTGGAGGCCGTCACGGTCAACGTCGACGACGGCGACACCCGCAGGCTCGTGCTGGAGTGGGAGAAGGAGAACTTCAAGATCCCGCTGAAGGTGATCGAGTCGCCCTACCGGGAGATCACCAAGCCCGTTCTCGACTACGTCAAGCGAGTCAGGTCGGACAACCCGCGCGACGTTGTTACGGTGTTCATCCCCGAGTACGTGGTCGGCCACTGGTGGGAGCAGCTCCTGCACAACCAGAGCGCGTTGCGGCTCAAGGGAAGGCTGCTGTTCCAGCCTGGCGTGATGGTGACCAGTGTGCCGTGGCAGCTCGAGTCGTCGGTGAAGGTCAAGGACAAGGACGTCATCGCGCCGGGCGCTGTCCGAAGGGGACTTGACGACCGATGAGCTCGGCCAAGGAAGACTGGACCGGACGCACGTTCGAGGTGGAGGTGGGGTCCGTCGCGCACGGCGGGCACTTCGTCGCACGGCACGAGGGACGCGTCCTGTTCGTGCGGCACGCACTGCCCGGTGAACGCGTCGTGGTGTCGGTGTACGAGGACAACGGCGGCTCGTTCTGCCGTGCCGACGCCGTGGAGGTCCTGCAGGCGTCACCGGACCGCGTCGAGGCGCCGTGCCCGTTCAGCGGGCCGGGGATGTGCGGCGGCTGCGACTTCCAGCACGTGGCGTGGGACGCGCAGCGCGAACTCAAGGCGCAGGTCGTCCGCGAGCAGCTGACGCGTCTGGCCAAGATCGACCGCGACGTCGTCGTGGAGGCGCTGCCGGGCGGCCCGCTCCAGTGGCGGACGCGCATCCGGATGGCCGTCGACCGCGACGGGAGGCCCGGTTTCCGCGGCACCCGGTCCCACGACGTGATCCCCGTCGACCACTGCGTGATCTCCCGGCCGGGCATGGTCGAGTCGGTCGCCGGCCGGACGTGGCGGGCGCAGGAGCTCACGATCGTCCAGGACGGTGACGGCAACCGTCATCTGGGTGAGGTGCGCGGCCGGCACACCGCGCGACGCGCCGGAACCGGTACTGCCGTCGAGACCGCCGCCAGCCGGAAGTGGCGGGTGTCCGCCGACGGGTTCTGGCAGGTCCACCCGGCGGCCGCGGACACGTTCGCGTCCGTCGTGGGCCAGTGGGCCGCGGCTGAGCCCGGACAGCGCGCGTGGGACCTCTACGGCGGCGCGGGGCTCTTCGCGTCCGTGCTCGGCCGGCAGGTCGGCGAGACCGGGTCCGTGCTGGTCGTCGAGTCCTTTCCCGGTGCCGTGGAAGACGGGCGCCGCAACCTCCGGCGCATGTCCCAGGTCGAGTTCGTGGCCGACAAGGTGGAACGCGCCGTCACCCGCCGCCTGCCCGTCGAGGACCCGCACGTCGTCGTGCTCGACCCCCCTCGCAAGGGGGCGGGCAAGGTCGTTGTGGCTGAAGTCGCACGACGCCGCCCGCAACGGGTCGTCTACGTCGCCTGCGACCCCGCGGCCCTGGCCCGTGACCTGGCCGAATTCACTGCTCAGGGATACCGGCTCGACGACCTCCGCGCCTTCGACGCGTTCCCGATGACCCATCACGTCGAGTGCATCGCGCTGCTGGTACCTGAGACGCGCTGACCATGCGTCTCAGTCGAGTCTCCGTAGACTGAACCGAAGTCTTCAGGAGTGAGGTGGGCGTGGTGACCCTGCTGGAGTCCGTGCACGGACCGGCTGATCTGAAACGGATGGACGAGGCGCAGCTGACACAGCTGTGCGGGGAGATCCGGCGTTTCCTGGTCGACAAGGTGTCCAAGACGGGCGGGCACCTGGGCCCGAACCTGGGTGTCGTCGAGCTGACCGTGGCGCTGCACCGCGTCTTCGACTCGCCGCAGGACCCGATCGTCTTCGACACCGGCCACCAGTCGTACGTGCACAAGATCGTGACGGGCCGGCGCGACGGCTTCGACCGGCTCCGCCAGCAGGGCGGCATGTCGGGCTACCCGTCGCGGTCGGAGTCCGAGCACGACGTGCAGGAGAGCTCGCACGCGTCGTCGGCGCTGTCCTACGCCGACGGCCTGGCGAAGGCCAAGCAGATCAACGGCGCCCACGGGCACGTGGTCGCGGTCGTCGGCGACGGCGCGCTGACCGGCGGCATGTGCTGGGAGGCGCTCAACAACATCGCGGCGGACAGCAACCGCCCGGTCGTGATCGTGGTCAACGACAACGGCCGCTCGTACTCGCCGACGATCGGTGGTCTCGCCGACCACCTGTCGTCGCTGCGGTTGCGGCCCGGCTACGAGCGCGTGCTGGAGAAGGGCAAGAGCGTCCTCGAGCAGACGCCGATCTTCGGCAAGCCGCTCTACGCCGCCCTGCACGCCGCCAAGCGCGGCATCAAGGACGCGCTGGCGCCGCAGGCCATGTTCGAGGACCTGGGCCTCAAGTACATCGGCCCGGTCGACGGCCACGACATGGCGACCCTCGAGTCCGCCCTGCAGCGCGCTAAGTCGTTCGGCGGCCCGGTGATCGTGCACGCCGTGACCCGCAAGGGCATGGGCTTCGCGCCGGCCGAGAACCACGAGGCCGACCAGATGCACGCCACCGGCGTCATCGACCCGATCACCGGCGAGGACCTCAAGCCGTCCAGCCGCACCTGGACGCACGTGTTCTCCGACTCGCTGGTCGAGATCGGCCGCGAGCGCCCCGACGTCGTGGCGATCACCGCCGCGATGCAGGGACCGACCGGCCTGGACGCGTTCGCCAAGGCGTTCCCCGACCGGTTCTTCGACGTCGGCATCGCCGAGCAGCACGCGCTGACCTCGGCCGCCGGTCTCGCCATCGGTGGTCTGCACCCGGTCGTGGCCGTGTACGCGACGTTCCTCAACCGGGCGTTCGACCAGCTGCTCATGGACGTCGCGCTGCACAAGCAGGGCGTCACGGTCGTGCTCGACCGCGCGGGCGTCACCGGACCGGACGGCGCGTCCCACCACGGCATGTGGGACATGTCGATCCTCGGCGTCGTCCCCGGTGTCCACGTGGCCGCGCCGCGCGACGCCGCCACGCTGGCCGAGGAGCTGCGGGAGGCCGTGGCGATCTCGGACGCGCCGTCGGTGATCCGCTACCCGAAGGCGTCCGTCGGCGGCGACCTGCCCGCGCTGGACCGCGTCGGGTCCGTCGACGTGCTGCGCCGGTCGGGCACCGACGTGCTGCTGGTGACGGTCGGCGCGCTGGGCGAGCTCGGGCTCGACGCCGCGCAACGGCTGGAGGACCAGGGCATCGGCGTCACGGTCGTCGACCCGCGGTGGATCTACCCGATGTCGGCCGACCTCGTGGAGATGGCCGCGGCGCACAGGCTCGTCGTCACCGTCGAGGACGGTGGCCGGCACGGCGGCTTCGGGTCGTCGCTGGCGGCCGCGCTGCGCGACGCCGACGTCGACGTGCCGTTGCGCGACATCGCCCTGCCGCAGCAGTTCCACGACCACGGCTCGCGGGGCGAGGTGCTGGCGTTGTGCGGCATCACCGCGCAGGACGTGGCGCGCCGCGTGACGGAGTGGGCCGCCCGGCTGGAGTGCCTGCCCGTGGAAATGGACGCGACCGCGGAGAAGTAACTGGACCAACCCCCTACGCACCCGCTCAGGTGGCCCGGCAGGACTCCCGCTCCGAGTCCCGCCGGCGGGGGCCGTGGTCTGCCTGGGGAGCCCGCGACACGTCGTGCTCACCGCGCGCTTGCTGACCGCTGCCGCACAAGACGTGCCGACTGCCGACGGTGTGCTGGTGCGGGTGACCGTGGTGGTGCGGTGGGCCGACGACGTTCGTGGTGGCGTCAGCTGAACCCGAGGCAGAGCTGTACACGGCCGTGCAGCTGGCGTTGCGCGGTGCGGTGCTGACGCGCGCACTCCGCCGTTGCTCAACGCCGCCCGTCTGGCGGAGGAGCACCCGGCGTTGCCGGAGTTCCGCGCGTTGCAGGCCGCCTCGACCGTCGTCGTGGACCGGCCCGCCCGCAGGACCTAGTCCTCCCGCAGCCAGAGCAGGGTCGTGCGCGACTCGCGCAGCCGCCAGCCGGCGGGAGTCCTGACCGCGACGCAGTCCAGGCGCAGACCGGCGGTGCGGAACGGCGCCTCGCCCGCGCGGAAGAAGTACGTCACCGAGTTCGCCGACGCGGTGGCCCTGTCGCCGTCGAGCTCGACGAGCAGTCCCGCGGTGACGTGCTGCGTGAACTCGTCGGGCTTCTCGGCGTCGCGCATCGCCTCGACGAACGCGTCCAGGCCCTCGATCTCGCCGTTGCGGGGAGAGGAGATCGAGATGTCGCGGTCGAAGACGGTGTGCGCGTCGTTCCAGCGCTTCTCGTCGAGCAGGCGGGCCAGCTTGCTGAACAGGACGTTGATCTCGAGACGGTCGGACGTCGACACGGGAACCCCCACATTGTTGGTGACGCCAACGTTGGCGTCACCAACAATACAGATGCTCGTTGGTTGCGCCAACGATTTAGGATGGTCCGCGTGGAGTCACCCGAACGCCTGGCCGGAAAGCCGAGCTGGTTGCTGACCCAGCTGTCGGTGCACGCGCACCGGCTCGCTTCCGAGGGCTTCGCCGAGGCGGGGGCGCGCGGGTACCACTACCGCGTGCTGGCCGCGCTTTACGAGTTCGGCGCCGCGAGCCAGGCCGAGCTCGGCCGCCGCTGCACCATGGACCGCAGCGACGTCGTGGCCGCCGTGACCGAACTGGCCGGCCGCGGTTTCGTCGAACGGGCGCAGGACCCGACGGACCGCCGGCGCAACACCGTGACGCTCACCGACGAGGGCGCCGGGCAGCTGCACCGCCTCGACCAGGCGCTCGACCGCGCGCAGGACGAGCTGCTCGCCCCGCTGCCCGACGCCGACCGGCAGCATCTGACCCGCCTGCTCGGCACCCTGCTCGCCCACCACCAGCGCTCTTAGGCCCGACAGGCCGCGTGAAGGTGTCGTTAAGCGTGGTCTCAGGTCGATGTGGCACCTTGGTGGCGTGCGGATTCTGGTTGTCGAGGACGAGGCACCTCTGGCCGACGCGATCGCTCGCGGCCTGAGGCGCGAGGGCATGGCCGTGGACGTCGCCTACGACGGCGAGACCGGCCACGAGAAGTCGACCGTCACGCGGTACGACGTCGTCGTGCTCGACCGCGACCTGCCCGGTATGTCCGGCGACGAGCTGTGCAAGGAGATCCTCAGCTCCGGCGCGCTCACCAGGGTCATGATGCTCACGGCCAGCGGCTCCATCGAGGATCGCGTGTCCGGCCTGTCGCTCGGCGCCGACGACTACCTCGCGAAGCCCTTCGCGTTCCCCGAACTGGTCGCGCGCGTGCGGGCACTGGCCCGGCGCGCGACGCCCGCGACCCCGCCCGTGCTGTCCGCGCAGGACGTCGAACTGGACCCGGCGCGGCGCACCGTGTCGCGCGGCGGCCAGCCGATCGAGCTGACCCGCAAGGAGTTCGGCGTCCTCGAGGTGCTGCTCGCGGCCAAGGGCTCGGTCGTCAGCAGCGAGGAGCTGCTCGAGCGGGTGTGGGACGAGAACGCCGACCCGTTCACCACGACCGTGCGCGTCACCGTCATGACGTTGCGCAAGAAGCTGGGCGAACCGGGCATCATCGACACCGTCGTCGGCTCCGGCTACCGGGTGCCGAGCGCGTCGAACGGATCCGCCGAAGTCTGACCCGCAGGGGACTCACCTATGCGCAGGCGCGGGCCGGGGCTTCGCCTCCGGATCACGCTCCTCACCACCGCGCTGGTCGCGGTGGTGAGCGCTGTGCTGCTCTTCCTCGGGTGGACGCTGGTCGGCCGGGTCTTCGACTCGTCGCCGTCGTTCCCCTCCGACACCCAGGTCACCGTCGACGGAGTCACCGTCACCGTGAAGACGCTGACCGACGCGCTGACCGTCGCCGCCCGGCAGGACCTGCTGCGCGCGGGAGTGATCGCGTTCGCGTGCATGGTGGTGGCCGCCGCCGTGCTGACGTGGACGTTCACCGGCCGTGTGCTGAAACCGCTGCACGACGTCACGGGTGCCGCCCGTCAGCTGTCGGCCGAGTCGCTGGGAGCCTCCCGGCTGCGGCTGGAGGGCCCGCGCGACGAGGTCGCGGAGCTCGCCGACACGTTCGACTCGATGCTCGACCGGCTCGAAGCAGCCTTTGACTCGCAGCGCCGGTTCGTGGCCAACGCATCGCACGAACTGCGCACTCCTCTCTCGGTGGTGCGTACCGAACTGGACGTGACGCTGTCCGACCC
This sequence comes from Lentzea sp. NPDC060358, assembly GCF_042725365.1. Lineage (NCBI taxonomy): Bacteria > Bacillati > Actinomycetota > Actinomycetes > Pseudonocardiales > Pseudonocardiaceae > Lentzea > Lentzea sp. NPDC060358. Next base: position 9,620 of record NZ_JBHXCW010000255.1, read on the forward strand.
GGACGCCGACGTCGACGAGCTGCGGCGGATGGCTGGCGTCGTCCGTGCCGCGGGGGAGAGGGCCGAGCAACTGGTGTCGGCGCTGCTGCTGCTCGCGCGCACGGACGGAGTGGGACTCGCCGTGCGGGAGCCGGTCGACCTGTCCGCCGTCGTGGAGTCCGCGTGGAAGGCGGTGCGCGCGGAGGCCGAGGCGCGGGGCGTCCGCGCGGTGTTCCGGTGCGTGCCGGCGCTCGCCGTCGGCGACCCGGCGCTGCTGGAGCGCATCGCGGGGAACCTGCTGGAGAACGCCGTCCGGCACAACCACGTCGGCGGGTGGATCGAGGCCGTGGTGGAGACGGGGTCGCAGTGGTCGGTGCTGCGGGTGTCGTCGTCGGGCCAGCTGATCGCGCCGGACCGCGTGGAGGAGCTCTTCGAGCCGTTCCGCCGCGGGGTCAAGGACCGCACGTCCCAGTCCGGCACGGGTCTCGGCCTGTCGATCGTGCGTGCCGCGGTGGCGGCCCACGGCGGGTTTGCGCAGGCAGTGGCCGTGCCGACCGGGGGTCTGTCGGTCACCGTGCACCTGCCCGTGGCCCCTCGCTGACCCCGGATGCAAGATCTTTGACGTGGCCCCGGTCACAGTATGCGTCGATCTTGGCGGGTTTGAGCCATCCGCGTGGTGTCTGACCTGCGGTTACTCGTCGGTTGACCCCCGATTTGGATCTCAGTGGGCCGCCGTGTAAATTTCTCTCTGCCAGCGCGGAACGGGCCGGAAAACACCGGAACGGAGCGCGGCGAAAGACTTCTAAGCCTGACACAGCCCCGGAAGTGACTCTCCTCGGAGATGAGCTGCGGCGAGCGCGTGTTCTTTGAGAACTCAACAGCGTGCCGAAACACAGCCAGTAATATGAATACTCCTCGTCAGGAGTATTCCTTTGAGTAGCAAGACCA
>NZ_JBHXCW010000256.1:0-10534 GCF_042725365.1 Lentzea sp. NPDC060358
CCTCGGGCAAGATCCCGGCGGCCATCCAGTTGACCCCGGAGGCCGCCGTGGGAGGCCCGCTCGGCCGGGTCCGCGACGGCGACGTCGTCCGCCTGGACGCCACCGCCGGGACGCTCGAGGTCCGGGTGCCCGCGGAGGAGCTGGCGTCCCGGCCGCTGGTCGACTTCCCGCCGGCGAGCCACGAGTGGGCGGGCACGGGCCGCGAGCTGTTCGCGGCGCTGCGCCGCACGGTCGGGCCCGCCGACCGCGGCGCCACGGTGTTCGGCCCCATCACCGCCGACCACTTCGCTCCGGTCACACACCACTGACCGGCCTGGCCAGGCAATATATTGGTTGGTGACGTCGCTCGGCTGCCCGGTCCGCGACGACCGCGTCGGCCGGCGAGGTCGTCGCGGTGTGGCGGCTCGGGTGGTCGAAGTCGTCGCAGTGCGGCGGCAGGTCCGACGAAGTCGTCGCGACAGATTGACGAGGTCGTCGCCACAGGACGGCCAGTTCGACGAGGTCGTCGCGCATGGTTGACGAAGTCGTCGCCATGCGACGGTGTCGCCGACGAAGTCGTCGCAGCTTGGCCGACGAAGTCGTCGTCACGCGGCGGTGCCGTCGACGAAGTCGTTGCAGCGTGGTTGACGAAGTCGTCGCCACACGGCGATGTCGTTGACGAGGTCGTCGCGGCATGGTCGACGACGTCGTCGTCACGCGGCAGTGCCGCCGACGAAGTCGTCGCGGCTCGGCCGACGAGGTCGTCGCCACATGGCGACGTCATCGACGAAGACGTCGCCTCACGGCTGACGAAGTCGTCGCACACAGTGGTGTGTTCGACGCAATCGTCGCCCCAGGGCGGCGTGCACGACGAAGTCGTCGCGACCACGACGCCGTCGACAAGACGGCAGCACGGCCGCGATATGCGATATATCGGTTTGGGATCTTCCAGATGTGCAAGGAGTGCGCTCGTGACCAACGGTGACAGTCTCCGGGTGACCACCGGGGCGGACCTGCTCGCGCTGTCCCCCGTCATCCCCGTCGTCGTGGTCGACGACGCCGACCACGCGGTGCCGCTCGCCCAGGCCCTGCTGCGCGGTGGCGTCCGCGTCATCGAACTCACGCTGCGCACCCCGGCCGCGCTCGCCGCGATCGAGAACGTCGCGCGGGAGGTGCCGGAGATCGTGATCGGCGCGGGCACCGTGACGGCGCCGGAGCACGCCGAGCAGGCCGCGAAGGCCGGGGCGGCGTTCCTCGTCACGCCCGGCACGACCGACCGCGTCCTCGACGCCGCCGACGCGACCGGGCTGCCGTACCTGCCGGGCGCGGCGACGGTGTCGGAGGTGCTGCGGCTGGCCGAGCGCGGGCTGGACGCGCTGAAGTTCTTCCCGGCCGAGGCGGCGGGCGGTGTCGACTACCTCAAGTCGATCGGCGGGCCGGTGCCGCACGTGCGGTTCTGCCCGACCGGCGGCATCACCCCGCAGACCGCGCCGAACTACCTCGCGCTCGCGAACGTCGGGTGCGTCGGCGGGTCGTGGCTCGCTCCCAAGGACGCCCTGCAGGCCGGCGACTGGGACCGCGTCGAGGCGCTCGCCCGCGAAGCCTCCCAGCTCGGCTGAAAGTCCCAGCCCGTCCGAAAGTCCCAGCTCGGCTGAAAATCCCGGCTCAGGACCACAGGGCCGCGACGAGCTCGGCACGGCCGTTGATGCCGAGCTTGCGGTAGGCGCTCGACAGGTGCAGCTCCACCGTGCGGCGGGTCAGGTGCAGGGTCTCGGCGATCTGCCGGTTCGTGAGCCCCTGCACCGCCATCCGCGCGACGCGGTTCTCCTGCTTGGTGAGGCCCTGCACCTGGTCGCCGCCGCCGTCGACCTCGTCGCCCGCGAGCTTGGCCAGCGGGTGCGCGCGCAGGTGCCTGGCCAGTTCGAACGCCTGCCGCAGGTGCGTGGCCGCCGCGTCGGCGCGGCCCTTGCGGCGCAGGTGGTGGCCGAGCCAGTACACCGACTGCGCGTGCAGCAGCCGGTGCGGTGACGACGCGAGGAGCTGTTCGGCCTCGGCGAGCACGTCGACGTCGTCGGTGCTGATGCCGACGCTCATCAGCGCGGTCCCGACGACGCGCGGGGAACCCCACCGCTTCGCCAGGTCGAGCTCCTCGTGGGCGAGGCGGGCGGCGTCGTCGCGGTTGCCCAGCGCCAGATGCGCGCGCACGGCGTGGTGGCGCCACGGGATCAGCGCGGGGCCGGGCATCTCCCGGGCGAGGAGCCGCCGGCCCACCTCCAGCAGGTTCTCCAGCGCGCCCTCGGCGTGGCAGGAGGCGAGTTCGAGGCGGCCGCGGGCGTAGAGGACGTTGATGTGCTGCACCAGGTCGCCGTCCTCGGCGACGAGCGGCGCCACCTCGTCGAACTGCCCGAGCTCGATGCACACCTCGGCGAGCTTCGCCTTGGCGAGCAGCACCGCGGGGCAGTTCTCGCCGCCGGTCTTCACCGGCGAGGACAGGAACGTGTAGGCGCGGGCGAGGTCGCCGCCGTGGTGGAACTCGGTGCCGCGGGCGATCATGCTCAGCATCCCGCGGCGCAGGTGCGGGTCGTGCGAGACGCCCGCGCTGCTCAGCGAGAGCCAGTACTTGCTGCTGTGCCGCGGGTCGTCGGCGAGCACCGGCAGCAGGAACGTGAAGAGGTACGGCTCGGCGACGAGGTCGACGTGCTCGCCGTCGAGCGCCCGCAGCGCGTGCTCGACGGCCTCGGCGGACGACCCTCCGTCGCGGGCGGTGCCGACCGCGAGCAATGCCGACCGGACCCGCTGCAGATCCGGGTCCTCGGGCACGTCGCGAATCAGGTCGTCGTAGTACTTGCCCGCGCAGTTGGCCATCTGCGCGTCGCGGTTCGCGGCGACGAGGTAGGTGGTGCAGACGATGGTCCAGACCAGGTCGCGGTCCTCTGGCAGGAGCCGGGCGATCACGAGGATCGCGATGGACGCGGCGAAGTAGGCGTCCGAGCCGGTGCACATCCGCTGGATCAACGACAGCGCCACGTTCGCGGCGAGGTGCGGGTCCTCGCAGCGGGCCAGGGCGTCGCGGACGCGGTCACGGCCCCGCGAGCGGTCGGCGAGGTGTTCGAGGTGGCCGAGCTCGACCTCGATCGCGAGGCGGTCCTCTTCGGACAGGTGCTCGTCGAGCGCGCGTTCGAGGTGTTCGACGCCGCCTGCCTCACGCAACACGTCGACGGCCCACGGCAAGCGGACCGACCTGGCCTTCAGGACGTGGCCCGCGACGTGGTGGGCGGGAGCGTCCGCGGCGAACAGCAGCCGGGCCGCGCGGGCGTGCGCGGCGGAGCGGACCGCGAGCGGCATGTCGGCGAGAATGCTGTTGCGCACGAACGGATGCCGGAACGTGAGCGGGTCGGTGTCGGCGAGCACGCCGAGGCGGACGAGCGTGTCGACGGCGGGCAGCGCGTCGAAGCCGGTGAGCGACGACAGCAGCTCGAGCCCCGCGTCACCGCCCAGCACGGCGGCGGAGCGCGCGACTTCGGCGGCACCGGTGTGCTCGCGCAGGCGCATGCCGATCATCTCGCCGACCGCGGCCGATCCCTCGCCCTCCTCGCGCAGCAGGGCGTGCAGCAGGTGGGGGTTGCCGCCGGTGAGTTCGTGACAGCGTCCGGGATCGCGGTCGGTCAACCGGGCGATCGTGTCGACGCCGAGCCCGTCGAGCTCGATGCGCACCGGGTGGGCGCCGGTGATCTCGGGCAGCGTCACCTCGTCGGTGACGAGATGGCCCCGCGACGCCCCGAACGCGAGGACGACCGGCAGGTGCTCCAGCCGCGGGCGCAGGTAGGCGAGCGCGCGCTTGGAGAACGTGTCGGCGACCTGCACGTCGTCCACGACCACCAGGGTCGGGCTCTGGCGCGCGGAGTCCGCGGCGCGCGTGCAGAGCGCTTCGAGGTCGTGCTCGTCGGAGAGGAACGGCGCGAGCTGGCGCACCACCGCTCCGGGCAGGTGGCTTTCGAGCCGGGCGCTCTTGGCGAGGCGCACGGCGAACCCGCGCTCACGCGCCTGGGCGGCGAACGCGTCGAGCAGTGCCGTCTTGCCGATGCCGAACTCGCCGGTCACGACGACGCACGAGCCGGTTCCCCGTGCCGCGTCGTCCAGCAGGCGCCCCAGCGCCGAGAGCTCCGCGTCCCGGCCGAGCAGTGGAGATGTCATCTCTGTCCACTCCTGCCTTCGGTACCGAGAGGACCGCAGGTCGAAGGTTCCGGTCTTCCTTCGGTGCCGACCGTAGAGACCTGCGCTTCGTGGTCGGGCAAACTTACCCACAGGTAACGGTCGACGGAACTGCGAGCGGGTCGCAGTGGTGAGCGGGAGCGAGCGATGATCTTCGCCGGGCTGGTGCGCGAGTGGCTGCGCCTCGCCTGCCTGCTCACGGCCTCCGCCGGGGCTCAGATGCTCCCGAGCTGCGGGAACGGCTCGGCGCGAGTGGGCTCCGCGCGCGTGAGCGTGCCGAGGTCGACCGGGTTGTCGGTGTGCGAGGACAACGACTCCACAACAGACAGCACCGCCGTGATGGCCACGACGACGCCCGTCGCCACCACCAGGATGCCGCGCGTGACGCGGAACGGTGCCCGGACGCCGTCGTGCAGCGCGGGACGCAGCACCGGCGCGAACGCACCGAAGTCGGCCGCGTCGCGCCGGCAGCCCTCGCACCCGGTCAGGTGCCGGGAGAAGCGCACGTGCTCGGCGGGGTCGAGCACTCCGAGCACGTAGGCGGCGACATCGCCGCACGGGCCATCACCTGCCGGACCCTCGTCGTCCGGCCGGTCGTGGCGTGGTCGTCGGATCGCCATCCCGTCAGCTCCTGTCTTGCAGCGCCCGGCGGATCGTGTGCATCGCCTTGTAGAGCCGGGACTTGACTGTTCCCTCCGGCACCCCCAGGACCAGCGCGGCCTGCTTCACCGTCCGGCCCATGACATACGTTTCATAAATAGCCGAACGATGCTCATCACTCAATTGGCGCACCACGTCGGTGATGACCATTACGGAAAGTGTCTCCTCGGTGCCGTCCGGAGATTCGGCGATGTCCGGGCGAAGCAATTCGACTTCCTGCGGACGCGCCTGCCGGCTGCGCCATCCGTCGATCACGATGCGCCGCGCGACGGTGCAGAGCCAGCCGCGCAACATGCCCGGTTCGCGGACCAGGTTCGCGGAGTTCTGCCACGCCCTGATCAACGTCTCCTGAACGACGTCCTCCGTCCACTGGCGGTCGTAGTTGGTCAGCGACAGGACCTGCGCGAACAGCGCCCGCTGGAACTGCCCGTAGAGCAGCGTGAGCAATTCATCATCCTGCCGGGCTCGTGCGACCGTGCCCTGATCAACCATGAAGCTCGCGACCTCCCGGATTTCGGCGACGTGTTCGCTTCGGGCGGCAGACCCCGGCGACTCGTTGGCCGAGCTTGGAATCGAGCAGAGACTACCCCGCGAACACGAAAAGTTCTCGGGTACGTAAATCGACGGCGAATGGTTCGCGGAAGTTGTTGTGACTCACATCACAGCATAACCCGAAGCTTCTTCGTGAACCCCGATCCCACCTGCGCGTATCACCTTCGAAGACAGCTCGATCACGGGAGGGAACGGGCACTATGCGTCACCACTCCGGCACGCTGGGACAGCAGGCCGCGCTGTTCGTCACGTTGTCAGTGGTATTTCTGGGGGCTTTCCTCGGGTGGATCCCGGCGAATGCGCAGTCGGACGAGCTGCAACCGTCGGACCGTTCTTTCCTGGTGTCCCTGCGCCAGGCGAACTCCTGGATCGTACCGGTGAGCAAAGAGGCGCCTGCCCGGACGACGAATGCAGGGATCGACAACGCGGGACGGGAAATCTTCGAGGGACACTCACGACTCGACGTCGATCTCCTCAAACTCGCCGGTGATCTCGGAGTGGTGCTCCCGAACGACGCGAGCAGTGAACACCAGTCACTCATCAACGAAATGGCGGAACGCACCGGCGAAAACCACGACCGCGCCTATGCGACGATCGTCCGCCAAACCCAGGGCAGCCTTCTGGTCATGGCCACGCAAACGCGGACCACGACCCAGAACACCTCGATCCGCTTTCTCGCGCACCAGGCACTGCAAATGATGATCCGCACGATGACCGTGCTGGAGAACACCGGTTTCGTCGACCCGTCCGCATTCGAGGCGGTGACGGCCAAGGCGCAGGTGAACGCGGTCCGGGTCGTCGGGCAGAACGTCGAGCCGGCGGACCGCGACGTGCTCGTCCAGCTCGCCCAGCACTCGCTCTGGCAGAAGCCGGCGAGCCGCGAGAGCTCCGACCGGGCGCGCGACGCGAAGGTCCGCAAGGTCGCGGGTCAGCTCGCCGCCGAGCACACGCAGCTCTCCCAGGCGGTGGCGACCGCCGCCCGGCAGCTCGGCGTCGACCTGCCGCAGGAGCCGACGACCGAGCAGAGGTCGTGGGCGAACGCCATCTCGTCGAGCTCGGGCGACGAGCTCGACCGCATGTTCACGAACCTGTCGCGCGCCGCCGACGGCTCGCTCGTGACCCAGGTCGCCCAGGTGCGCGCGACGACCAGGAACGTCGCCGCCCGCACCGCCGTGCAGACCGGCCTGTCCCTCCTGCTCAAGCACATGCAGCTGCTGGAGGGCACCGGGCTGGTGAAGTCGAACTCGCTGCAGATGACCGATGCCTCCGCCATCACCCGGCCGGCGCCGGACCCCAGCCCCGCGGCACAGCCCGAGAGGTCACCCGTGAACGTCGCCTTCCTCAGCGGCGTCGCCGTGCTGGTCGTCGCCGCCGCCGGAACCCTGTGGCTGGTCCGCGCCATCGGCCACCACGGCGAACACCGCCGCTAGCCCGGCGCCGAGGTGTCGACCCGCTCGACGACGTGCGCCTCGGTCGGGTCGACGGCCTCCCACTTGGCGACGAGCCGGTCGATGACGGCAGCAGGAACCGGCTCCGGGCGGGCGTTGTTGCGCGCGTGGACGACGTTCTTCGGCGCTTCGAGACCGACGAGCGTGACCCGCGCACGGTAGTCCGCGGCGAGCCCGATGCACCGCTCGCGCAGCTGGCGGGAGATGTTGGTCGCGTTCCAGACGAACCGCTCCCCCGCCCTCAGCAGCGCCCTGGCCTCCTCGAACGCTGCGGCCGCGACCGCGCGCTGGTCGCCGTCGGGGGCGATGCCGAGCCGGGAGCGCACCGCGTCGAGGCTGACCACGGGCCAGCCCGGCCGGTGCCGTGCGATCCAGTGGTCCTTGCCGACACCGGGCAGCCCGGACAGCACGGTCACCTCGACGCGCGTGTCGTCGTAGGCGGCGTAGGACGGGTCGCGGCCGGGCGTGCGGAAGTACTGGAAGCGGGCGTGGTCGGACGGGAACGCGCGCGGCCGGTCGAGGCAGTCGCGCTCGCGGCAGTACTCCTCGAACAGCGCGATGTTCTCCAGCACCGACTCGGCGTCGCCGCAGATCCGGCCGAGGATGTCGGCGCGGGCGAGCGTCGCGAGGTCGTCGTTGCGCGCGAGCAGGCTCACCCGGAACGCGATCCGGTCGAGGTCGGGGCGCTCGAGCGCCCAGAACGGCACCTGGTGGTGGCGCACGAGCGCGGCGACGTGCTCGCGCCACCGCACCGGGCGGTCCATCTCCCACAGCAGCCGCCGCACCAGCAGGCCTCCGGCGCGGGAGTGGCCGTGGGCGGTGATGCGGCCGTCGTCGACCTGCGTGCGGAACGGCTTGGCGACGTCGTGCATCAACACCGTCGCGAACAACCGCACGCGGTCCGCCTCCGGCCGGGCACGCCATTCCGGCAACGCGGCCAGCGCCTCGCACGCCATCCGCGTGTGCACGGAGACGTCGCCTTCGGCGTGGTGCACCGGGTCCTGGGGCACGCCCTCCAGGGCGCGCACCCACGCGAACGCCGAGCGGACGGCGTCCCAGTCGAGTGTCCACTCCGGACCGGAGGGGCAGAGCTCCTCAAACACGGGACACCACCCGGTTCGGCAGGATCGGCCGGTCCTGCCAGTGGCTGCCGGAGTCCAGCACCGCCGTGACGAACGTCGGCCGCACCCACTTGTAGCGCTCGACCGTGTGCCCGTCCTCCTCCACCTTGATGTAGAGGCCTTCCATGTCGTCGTCGGGATCCGTTTCCGCGACAACGACTTCCGGGTCCTGCCCCGCGGCCCGCGCCGCCTCGGCGAGCACGTCGCGCCACCCCTGGGTGCGGCAGGTGGAGGGGCCGATCAGCGCGGTCAGGTCCTTCAGCGTCCGCAGCGGCCCCTCGTGCAGCACCGGCACGGACACCACGGACGTGCCGTCGAGCACCCGGCGACGTTCCGGTGTGGACAGGAACTCCCCGGTCTCGCGGTCGAGCAGGTCGAACTCGCAGAAGTGGTGCGGCAGTGCGTCGTAGAACACGGTGTGCTTGGCGTACAACCATTCGCCGTAGAGCACGAACCGCGTGCCGAGCCGGTCCCAGAGCGCGCTCCGATGCGTGGCGGCCCACGCTTTCAGCGGTGCGAACTGCCGTTCGCGGGGACCACCGGTCAGGAAGTGGCCGCGCGACTGGAGTTTCAGCGCCCCGGCGGAGTCGAAGCTGATGCCCGCGTTGGCACCGTCGAGCTTCTCCTCGACGACCAGGTGCCGCCCCGCGATCGCGCGGAACGGCACCTGGTCGAGGTCCTCGTCGCCCGGTTGCAGGCGCGAGCCCTGCAGGTGCGGCGTTCGCGGGTACTTGCGCAACATGCCACCAGTTGTAACCCGCGCGCACTCCGGTGAGCGAACGGTTTACGCCTGGCCGACGAACGCCGCCTTGTCGGAGTTGAAGGTCGGTTCGAACACGAGCTGCATCTCGCCGGGCTGCGCGCCGACCGCGTAGGCGACCTCGAAGGTGTAGGTCTTGCCCGGCAGCACGGTCGCCGAGTCGAACGTGCTGTCGCACCCGCCGCTGCTGTCGAAGATCTTCGCGGCCTTCTGGCCGTTGAACTGCGCGTCGTCGGCGATCGACATGAGCGCGGTCTCGAACGCCGCGTTCGTGCCGTTGGTGACGGTGACCGTGAACTTCACCGCGCGGGTGATGTTCGACGGCATCGAGTACTGACCGGGCGTGCACGCCACCGGCGCGGCGACGTCGACCGCGAGGCCGTTCGCCCACGTGTACCGCTTGCCCCAGGTCGGGGTCTCCGCGGTCGCGTCCTGCTTCGCGTTCTCGCCGGGGACGCCGACCTGGCCCTGGTTCGTGCCGTCCTGCAGGGCCTTGTCGATCCCGTTGACGACCGCCTTCCCCATCAACGCGGCGAACGTGATCGCCAGGACGCACAGCACGACGCCGATCGCCGCGAGCACCTTGCGCGTGCCGAACAACGCGATGACGCCGAGCACCACACCGACGAGCGCGGCGATCGAGGTCAGGATGTTGAAGACGATGATCCACGAGCAGACGACACCGACGATGCCGAGGATGACCGCGGACCAGGCCAGTGCGCCGAACTTCGCGGGCTTCGGGGCCGCGACCTGAGGCTGGGGCTGAGCGTGCTGCGTCGGATAGGTCATCACGGCTCCCGGTTGCGAGGTGGTGACCACGACGTCGAAAGGTCCGCTTCCTCCGTTAACGACGTCCGGAACCTGCCACTCGATCGAGTGGCGCTGTGGGCAGCAGCCGACTTCCGAAGGTAGCGGGACGACTACGATCCGTAGAGGCTTGGCGCTGGATGCCACCCCTGAAAGGAACCCCTGCCCATGGCACGACGACTCGTCGGAACCCTGCTCGCGGCAATCGCCGCACTCGGCGTGACGACGGCACCCGCCCAGGCCGCCGTCGACTTCACCGGCATCGTGGCGCTCAACAACTGCTCGGGCTCGCTCGTCCGCCTGCCGGACTCCGCGCCCTCGGACAAGGCGCTCGTCCTCACGAACGGGCACTGCGTCGAACTGATGAAGCCCGGCCAGGTGATCGTCGACCGCACCGTGTCGCGCAGCTTCAGCCTGCTCAACGGTTCCGGCACGAAGATCGCGACGCTGGCGGGCACCAAGCTCGTCTACGCGACGATGACCGGCACCGACGCCGCGCTCTACCAGCTCGGCACGACCTACGGCGAGATCCAGAGCCGCTACGGCAGCCGTGCGCTGGAACTGTCCGCCTCCCACCCCGTGGCGGGCACCGACATCCGCGTCGTCTCCGGCTACTGGAAGCGGATCTACTCCTGCCGGATCGACGGCTTCGTGCACCAGATCAGGGAAGCCGACTGGACCTGGAGCGACTCGCTGCGCTACACGTCGGCGTGCAACACCATCGGCGGCACGTCCGGCTCGCCGATCGTCGACAACGCGAGCGGCAAGGTCGTCGGCGTCAACAACACCGGCAACGAGAGCGGCGGCCGCTGCACGATGAACAACCCGTGCGAGGTCGACGCCGCCGGCACCGTGACCGTCCGCAAGGGCATCAACTACGGCCAGCAGACGTTCGGCTTCGTGTCCTGCTTCGGTCCCGGCACGACGCTGAACCTCTCGCTGCCCGGCTGCGCGGTCGCGAAACCCTAGTCCCGCGCACGCGGAGGAAGCCGGGA
>NZ_JBHXCW010000257.1:0-10494 GCF_042725365.1 Lentzea sp. NPDC060358
GGGCGGACCTCGACCGCGCGGACGCCCGAGCCGAGTGCCTGCTCCCACATCCTCTTGCGCAGCAGGCCTTTGCGCCCGACAGCGGCCATCGGGGTGTGCTCGTCCATGCGGCCACCGGGCTGTGGTCCGTAGGCGTACGTGCTGCCGGTCGGGGCGAGCACCGCGTCGTTCGCCCGAGCGGCGGCGATGGCCGCGGTCTGCAGGGGCGGCAGCAGGCGTTGCCACGTCGTGTACGAGGGCGGGTTGGCGCAGTGGTGGACGACCTCCGCACCGCGGGCCAGCTCGGTCAGGCGGACCGGGTCGGACGCGTCCGCGGCGATCCGCTCCACCAGCCCGTGCTCGGGGCCGGTCCCGCGGCGCGTGACGATCCGAACGGTCTCCCCCCGTTCCGCGAGCAGTGTTCGGGCACACCACCCGAGGCGAAGTGGCGGACCATGCCGACCAGCACGAGACGGGCCCGCGAACGGGCGAACACGCGCGAGCGGATCATCGAGGCGGCACTGCACGTGCTCGAGACCGAGGGAGCCGCGGCGCTGACGATCCGGCTGGAGCTGGTCGCGCACGGCCACCGCCTGATGCTGACCGAGTTCCACCGGGCCGCCCGGGAGACCGGTCCCGACCTCCGCATGACGCGCGTCGCGGCGGAGTACGTCCGCTTCGCGGGCGAGCACCCGCACCTCTACCAGGTGATGAACGACCCGGCGATCGACCCCGGCGAACGCCGCCGCGTCGCGCAGCCGGCCATCGACGCCCTCGACGAGCTGCTCGCGGCGTGGGCCGCGGCGCACGGCGTCGTGCTCGCCGACGCGGGTCAGGCCTGCGAGATCCTCTGGGGCGCGTTGTACGGCATCGCGTCGCTGGGGCCACCGCGACAACGACCGTGCCCGCGGGCTCGCCGAGCAGGCCGTCCGGGCCTGCTGCTGGGCTGGCGGACCGGAGCCGCCAGCTAGCCCCGGCCGGCCGGCACCCACGACCCGTCGACCGCGATCCCAGCCGCCGCGGCGATCCGGTCGCGCGACTGCAACACCCGCTCGCGCAGCGCGGCCAGGTCCGCACCGACCAGCCGGCCGTCGCGCTTGACCACCCGGCCGCCGACGAACACCGTGTCCACGAGGCCGGGGTGGGCCGCGGTGACGATCGTGCCGACGGCGTTGCCGACCGGGAACACCGCCGGGGCCTCGGCGTCGAGCAGCACGAGGTCGGCGTCCTTGCCGGGCGTGATGCTGCCGGCCCGGGAGCCGCGCCCGCAGGCCACCGCGCCGTTCAGGGTGGCGAACTCCAGGACGTCGCGCGCGGTCACGCCTTCGCCGGACCCCCGCGCCACGGCGAAGGCGGTGCGCATGGCGGAGAACATGTCCCCGCCGGCGGACGGGCAGTCGTCGACCGACAGCGACGGGCGGATGCCGGCGGCGAGCGCGCGGCCGGTCACGGGCCAGCCGTGGCCCATCTTCAGCTCGACGTCGGGGCTGATCGACACCGTGCAGCCGTGGTCGGCCAGCATCGCGAACTGGTCGTCGGACAGGCCGTTGCCGTGCACGACGGTCGTGCGGTCGTCGAGCAGGCCGCGGTCGCGCATGTCCGCGATCGGCCGGTCGCCGTGCGGCCAGCCGGTGGCACCGTGGACGTGCACGCTGACACGCAGGTCCAGTTCGCGGGCCAGCGCGACGTCCGCGGCGGTGGTGCCGATCGTGCTCGCCACCGGTCCGCGCAGGCCCAGCACCATGTCGTCGCCGGGCACCCGGTCGCGGACGCGGCGGATCTCGTGGGCGATCGGGTCGTCGCCGGACCCCGCGCCGTAGCAGAACAGGGACCGGCCGGGCGCCTCGCGCAGCGCCTGGACCGCGGCGTCGGCGTTGTCCGGGCGGTCGGCGCAGTGGAACCAGTCGAGCATCGTGGTGACGCCCGAGTCGAGCGTCTCGATCCGGCCGAGCAGGGTGCCGAGGTAGACGTCCTGCGGCCGGTAGTGCCGGCGCAGCGTGCCGTGCACTGCCCGGCCGTACTGGGCGAACGTCCAGTCCGCCCCCACGCCGCGGAACGCGGTCTGCCAGGTGTGGCGGTGGCTGTCGACGAAACCCGGCAGCACGATCTTGCCGGTCGCGTCCACGACGTCGGCGCCGGGCACGTCGAGCCGGGCGGCGACCGCGGCGATCCGGCCGTCCTCGACGCGCACGTCGCCGCGCGGGAGGTCCCCGGTGGCCGAGTCCAGCGTCACCACCGCTCCCCCGCGCACCAAGGTCCTCGTCCGGCCGTCACTGGTGGGCATGCACGTCCTCCTTCAGAGTTGACGCATCAACTCTTACACCGTCGAGTTGATGCGTCAACTCTGCTCTCCTATGCTTCGCCGCATGGCCGAACCGCGGGCGTTGACGACCGACGAGTGGGAGTTCTGGGACGTCTGGACGCGCGCGCAACGCCGGCTCGCCGACGAGCTCGACCGGGGGCTGCAGGAGGGCTGCGGCATCTCGAAGGCGGAGTTCAGCGTCCTGATGACGCTGTGGCGGTCGCCGGAACCGCAACTGCGCGTCGGCGTGCTCGCCGAGTCGCTGGGCTGGGAGAAGAGCCGGGTCGCGCACCTGCTGACGCGCATGGAGAACCGCGGTCTCGTGCACCGGGCCGAGTCCGGGGCCAGCGGGCGGCGCACCGGGATCGGCCTGACCGCACAGGGCAGGAGCACCGCGGAGAGCGCCGTCGTCCGCCACGGCGCCACCATCCGCCGCCACTTCCTCGACGACCTCACCCCGGCGCAGGCCGACGCCCTGCGGGCCTGGAGCCGGCAGGTGCTCGAGCGCGAGGGGTGACCGGTGTCAGCGCCTGCCCCACGGCACCGCGGTCAGCACGGTGACGCGGACCGTGGCGCCGTTGGGGACCCGGTAGGAGCGCTGCTCGCCCTGGCGGGCGCCGTCGACCGCCGCGCCCAGCGGCGAGTCCGGCGAGCAGACCTCGACCTCGCCGTGGTCCGCGCCGCGCGAGCCGAGCAGGAACGTCTCGACGTCGCCGGTGTCGTCGAACCGGACGGTGAGCACCATGCCGGGTTCGGCGACGCCGTCGTCGGGCGGGTCCTCCCCGGCGATCGCGTGCGTGAGCAGGTCGTTGATCTGCCGGATCCGCGCCTCGCGGTCGCGGCCCGCCTCGGTGGTGGCGCGGGGCCGCGCGAGCAGGGCGGCGAGTTCGGCGCGGAGCCGGTGGTGCGCCTGCGGCGACAGCCACACGCGCGGGGTCGTGCTCGTCATGATGCCTCCGGGGCAGCGAGAAGTGCCGTCAGGGCGGTGCGGAGGGAGAGACCGCCCTGACGGCGGGGTGTCCGTGTCGGCCGGGTTCGGTCGGCCCACGACCCGCACGGACCGGAAAGGGGTCAGGAGTCGCGGCGCAGCACGGCGTCGAAGTCGCGGGCGTAGCCGGAGGCCACGCGCAGGAGGATGTCGCGCTGCACGCGCAGGAAGTCGTTCTCCTTGCGCAGCCGGGAGAGCTCGGCCCGCTCGCCGTCGCTCAGCGGCTGCTCGGCGCGGGCGGTCACCGGAGCGGGTCGAACTCGCGCAGGGCGTCGGGCTGCTTGCCGGTGGTGACCTGCTCGGCCAGCAGCCGTCCCGTCACGGGTCCCTGGGCGAGGCCCCACATGCCGTGCCCGCCTGCCACGTGCACGCCGGGCAGGCGCGTCGCACCGATGAGCGCGCGGCCGTCCGGGGTGACGGGCCGGGGACCGACCCAGACGTCGGTGCGGTCCTCCCAGCGCACCCCGTCGAGCAGCGGCCGGACGGAGGCGATGATCGCGTCGACCCGCGCCTCGTCCAGCGGCGCGTCCGGGTCGCGGAACTCCATGGTGCCCGCCACCCGCAGCCCGCCCCGGTAGGGCGTGCACGCCACCCGCACCTCCGGCAGGTAGATAGGGGCGGTCACCGGCTCGCGCACGGGAACGGTGAACGAGTACCCGCGCCCGGCGCGCACCGGGGTGCGGACACCGGCCCGCGCGGCGAGCCGCGGCAGCCACGCCCCGGTCGCGATCACCGCCGCGTCGGCACGGACAGCGGAACCGTCGCGCGTCAGCACGGTCACGCCAGTCCGGTCCGCGCGGACGTCGACCGTCTCCAGGGTGCGGATCGTGGCGCCGCGGGCGACGACGGCGCGCCCGAGCGCCCGCACGAACGCGCCGGGGTCGACGAACCGCTGCCCGTCGATCCGCACGCCGGCGGTGAGCGCGGACGAGGCCTGCGGCACCTGCTCGCGCAGGTCCGCGGTGGACAGTCGCGTGTGGACGACCGGTTGTCCCGCCGCCGCAAGGCGTTCCAGCTCGCCGAGCAGTCCGCGTGCCTGCCCGGCGGAGGTGAAGACCGCGGTGATCGGGGCGGCGACGGTGGGCACGTCGACGCCGTTGGCGGTGAGCACGTCGTAGGCCTCGACGCTCTCCTCGTTGAGGGGCAGGTTCGCCTTCGCCACCCTCGTCCAGGACGACCAGCGGCAGTGGGCGGCGAAGCGCGCGAGGAACGACCACAGTCCCGGGTCCGCGGTCAGCGGCAGGTGCAGCGGGGCCGCCGGGTCGAACACCGACTTCAGCCCGTAGCGCAGCACCGCCGGTTCGTTCAGCGGGATCGCGAGTCCCGGTGCGATCCACCCGGCGTTGCCCCAGGACGCGCCGGCCGCGACCCCGGTCCGGTCGACCACGGTCACCTCGACCCCGCGCTCCTGGAGGAACCACGCCGTGGACAGCCCGACCACGCCCGCACCGACCACCACCGCCGAGCGCGGACCGCCGTCAAGGCGTTCGACGCCGTTCATCCCTGCCTCCTGTCCTCGGTCGTCCCGAGTTCAGGATGCGGTGACCGCGGGGCGAACCGGTTGTCCGATTCCCACAATCGGCCGTCAGCGGTTGTGGGAATCCGACAACGCGGCCAGGTCGATCATCATCGCGACCCTCTTCGCGGGGTCGTCCAGCCCGAGGGCGGTCACCTCGCTCATCTTCCGCAGCCGGTTGCGCACGGTGTTGCCGTGCACGCCGAGCCGCGCCCCCGCCACCGCCAGGTCGCCCTGCGCCTCGAGCCACGCGCGCAGCGTCGCCACGTAGCCGGTGCCGTGCTCGCCGTCGTGGCGGCGCAGGTCCGCCACCGGTCCTCGCGCGGACGCCCGCCCGACGCGCGCCGCGGTGCGCAGGCGTTGCAGCAGGATCTCGTCCCACGACTCGTCGTAGGCGGGCGGTGCCGTGCCGGCAGTGCTCATCTCGTGCAACGCCAGGCATTCCTCGGCTTCCTGCCGTGCGGCGGGCAGGTCGGCGGGGTCCGCGACCGCGCTGATCCCGGCCGACACCACGACGGTCGCCGGCAGCGCCGCCCGCAACGCCGCGAGCCAGTCCCGTGCCGCCGAGACCTGCTCGCCGGGCAGGATCGTGTGCACGCTGCTGCCCACCAGGGCGCTGCGGCCCGGCCGCGACCAGCCGAAGCCGGTGGTCGCCTGCTCGAACGCCAGCAGCACGGCCGCGTGCCGCTCCTCGCCGGCGTGCGCGCGGACCGCGACGACCCGCGCCGGTCCCGGCGGCAGGCCGAGCTGGCTCAGCACCGTCGCGGCGTCCGCCGTGCCCTCCAGCAGCCGGATCACCCACTCCGACTCCACCTGCCGCTCCAGGTCGGCGCTCGCCCGCGACCGCAGCAGGTGCAACGCGACGATGCGGGCGCCGTCGGTCAGCGCGACGCGGCGCTGCCCCGCCAGCGGTGCCGGGCACGCCACCCAGACGGCGCCGAGCAGCTCACGGCCGACCCGGACGGCGACGACCATCCGCCCGGTGAGACCGCGCCCGGGGTCCCCGGCGACGAAGAGCGGGTCGTCGGAGGCCAGCAGGTGCGCCCGGACCCCGGCCGCGTCGAACAGCTCCCGCACCCACGCGGGCACCTGGCGGCCCAGGATGGTCTCGCGCCGGGCCGCGTCGACCTCCTGCTGCGGCCCGGAGTAGGCCAGCACGCGCGCCAGCGGGTCCTCGATGGTCACCGCACCGCCCGTGGTGGCCGCGAGGCTGTCGGCGAGCGCGAACAGGTCGGTGGGCCCGCGTCCCGACTCCGTCTCCCGGCCCTCCAGCACCAGGCCGTAGACGACGCCCGCGAGCTGGCTCCACGACAGGGCCGGATCGGCCAGCATCACCGCGACCCCCGCGGCCTGTCCCTGCGCGACCGCGTCCGCCAGCAGCTCCTCACCGCCCCGCACGAGCACCACCGCGGCCCGCGCGGACACCGCGGCGCGCACCGCCTCCGCCACGGACCCGGCGCCGACGGCGAGGAACACGTCGCCCACCTCGGCCCGGTCGTCGGTCGCGTCGCGCAGCACCACCCCGCGCAGCTCCACCGAGCGCGGCACCGGGCAGCAGCACAACCGGACCCCGTACCCGCCCAGCACGTTGACCAGCCGGTCCAGCCTCACCATGGCGCCACCGTAGAGACCGGCTCCGGCGAGGGCACCTCCGGCAGGCCGCGCGTGCGGGAGGATGGTCGTCATGGACCAGCTCGGCCCCGCACTGCGGGCGTGGCGGGACCGGGCGGACCCCGCGGCGGCCGGTCTCGCCGACGGCTCCCCCCGCAGGGTCACGGGCCTGCGCCGCACGGAGCTGGCCGCGCTCGCCGGGATCTCGGTCGAGTACGTGGTCCGGCTCGAGCAGGGCCGGGTGGCGACGCCGTCGGCGCAGGTGTGCTCGGCGCTGGCCCGCGCCCTGCGGCTGTCCGGCGAGGAGCACGCCCACCTGCTGCGCATGGCCGGGCACGCGGCGGACCCGGCGCGGGTGCCGCGGGAGGTGCCGGAGAGCCTGCACCGGATCGTGGACCAGCTCGCGGGCCACCCGCTGGCGATCTACGACGCCACCTGGGAGCTGCTGCACTGGAACGCGCTGTTCGCGGCCACGTTCGGCGACCCGGACGACCGCGGCGGCGACGACCGCAACGTCCTGGTCTGGCAGTTCCTGGGCGAGCTGCCCCGGATCCGGCAGACGCGGGCGGAGCGGACGGCGTTCGAGGAGTCCCTCGTCGCCGACCTGCGCGCGACGACGAGCCGGTACCCGGACGACCCCGGGCTCACGGCCCTGGTGGCGCGGCTCGGCGCGAGCCCGCGGTTCCGCGAGCTGTGGGGCCGCCGGGAGGTGGGCGGCCACCAGAGCGCGCACAAGTTCGTGCGGCACCCGGAGGTCGGCGAGATCGCTCTCAACTCCGACATCCTCACCACCCAGGACACCAACCTGCGCCTCGTGGTCTACACGCCGCAGCCCGGTACCGACGCCCGCGAGAAGCTCGACCTCCTCACGCGCGCGGACGCCCGGAGCGTGTCCACCCGCGTGTGACGGCGCCGGGTGGTACGCGCCGTACCAGGAAGCGCCGTAGCTCCCGCCCTCTCTCCCTCCGGCCCAGCATGGGAGACACGGCCGGCGCAGGACCGCGCCGGCCGGGCGAGGAAGAGGGAGCATGACCACCACGTTCATCACCGGGGCCAACAAGTCGCTCGGGTACGAGACCGCACGCCGCCTCGCGGAGGCGGGGCACACCGTCCTGCTCGGCGCCCGCGACCCGGAGCGCGGCCGGGCGGCGGCCGAGTCGCTCGGCGCGCGGTTCGTGCGGATCGACGTGACCGACGAGGCCTCGGTCCGGGAGGCGGCCGAGGACGTCGCCGCGCACGAGGGGTCGATCGACGTCCTGGTCAACAACGCGGGCGTCCTCGGCAGGGTCGGTCCCGCCGAGGAGTACACCGCGGCCGACATGAGCGCCGTGCTCGAGGTCAACGTCGTCGGGCTCGTGCGCGTCACGCACGCCTTCCTGCCGTTGCTGCGCAGGTCGGCGAACCCCGTCATCGTCAACGTCTCCAGCGGCATGGGCTCGTTCGGCCTGACCGGGGACCCGGACCGGGTCGAGTCGCAGTACGCGCTGCCGCTCTACTCCGCGTCCAAGGCCGCCGTCACGATGCTCACCACGCAGTACGCCAAGGAGCTGAAGGACGTGAAGGTCAACGCCGCGGACCCCGGCCAGACGGCGACCGACTTCACCGGCGGTCTCGGGCACAGCGTCGCCGACGGCGCGGACTCCATCGTCGCCCTCGCGACGATCGGCCGGGACGGGCCGACGGGCCGGTTCCTCGACCGGACCGGGCCCGTGCCGTGGTGACGCCCCGACCCGCCGCTGTCGATCACCGGTGCGGCAACGGAGTGCGAGGAGGCCGCCGGTGACCAGCCGGCCGTCGGGAGCCTGACCGTGCATGTCGCGGGGAACCACGCAGCGAGGGCGCCGGGTGTTCTGGTGCGCGGACCGGCCATCCTCCGATCGGAGGATGGCCGGGATCGGCCGCGGTCGCCGCGATCCGCGCCCGCGCGGCCGATCCGGTGCGCGCCCGCGCTGGCATCAGCGAGACCACGGCCAAGACCCACCTGCTGCACGTGTACGCGGAGCTGGGCGTCAACGACCGGGCCGCCGCCGTGGCCGCCGCGTTCTCCCGGGGCTACCTGGGGGCGCAGGACTGACGGCGTTCACGCCGGGCCGTCGGTCCGCAGGAGCGGCCGCACCTCCCGCGCGCACTCGACCAGCATCCGCACCACCGGCAGGTCCTCGTCCCTGGCCCGCCAGGCGACGACGTCGGCCAGCTCGACGTCGAGGTCCCCGAGCGGCCGCCACACCATCGACGTGACCGGCGTGACCAGGGCGGCCGTGCGGCGCGCGGTGAAGGTGACGCCGTCGCCGATCGCCACCAGCGCCAGCAGCGCCTCCAGGTCGGCGATCTCGGTGATCGCGCCCGGGTGGGCGCCCTGCGCCTGGAAGGCGGCGACGATCGCGGCGCGCAGCCGGGGGTCGAGCTCGCGCGGTTCGAGGACCACGCGCTCGCCTTCCAGATCGCGCAGCCGGACCTCGTCGCGCGCCGCGAGCGGGTGGTCGCCCGCGACCAGCAGCCCGAGCCGGTCGCTCGTCATCTCCAGCCACGACAACGCGGCGTCGGAGGGCCGGTGGGAGCCGCAGGCGAAGGCGATCGTCCCGTCGCGCAGGGCGGCCCACTGCTCGGAGCCGGTCATCGCGACGAGCTCCAGGCCGACGCGCGGCGCACGCCGGCGGAACGCGGCCATGAGCGACGCGAGCGCACCGGTGAACGTCGCCCCCTGCTCGAACCCGATGGTCACGGTGCCCTGCCGGCCCCGCGCGACGTCCCGCGTCTCCTCGACGGCCGAGGCGACCCCCGCCAGCACGGCGCGCGCCCGTTCGGCGAAGACCTTCCCGGCGGCGGTGAGCCTGATCCCGCGGCCCGCCGGTTCGAAGAGCTCGACGTCGAGCTCCTCCTCCAGGTCCTTCATCTGCCGGCTCAACGGCGACTGCGACACGTGCAGCCGCTCGGCGGCCCTGCGGAAGTTCTGCTCCTCCGCGATCGTCACGAAGTAGCGGAGGTGTCTCAGTTCCACGGGCCGCACCGTTGCTCAGGAGGTCTCACAAGACGTCATTCTATGTCTTGGACAGATCAGTGCGGCGGTCCTACCGTCGATTTCATGATCTCCACGAGCCCGGGCCGCCTCACCTCGCTGCTGCTCGACCTGTCCACGCGCGAGGCCGAGGTCAGCCGTGCCGACGACCTCGGGCCCCGCTTCCGCCTGGTGTCGATCGCGGGCGACTCGCTGAAGGGCGTGGCGTGGTCACCCGGCGACATGGTGCAGGTCGTCGTCGTGGGCGCGGCGCTGCTCGGCCCCTGGGAGGTCCGCTCGTACACCCCGCTGGCGTTCGACCCGGCCACGGGAACGGCCGAGGTCCTCTGGTACGTCCACGGCGGCGGTCCCGGCTCCGGCTGGGCCGCGTCCGCGACCGCGGGAACGCCCTGCCGGCTCGTGGGACCTCGCCGCGCGGTCCCGCTGCGCACCTCGCGGCGGCCCCTGGTCTTCTTCGGCGACGAGACGTCGTTCGGCACCGCCGTCGCGTTGCGCGCGACCCCGTCCGGCGACGGCGACGTGCGGTTCGTCTTCGAGGTGGACTCGGTCGAGGAGTCCCGCGCCGTGCTCGCGCGGTTCGGCCTGACCGACGCCGCGCTCGTCGCCCGGGACGCCGGCGACAGCCACTTGGACGAGGTCGAACACGAGGTGCTGACCGCGTACCGGTCCGCCGGCGCGGGGGTGCTGACCGGCAAGGCCTCGTCGATCCAGCGGCTCTACCGGGCACTGCGCGCCGCGGGCGCGCGCGGCCGGGACATCACGAACGTCCCCTACTGGGCGCCCGGCAAGAAGGGGCTCAAGGGGCACTGACCCCGCGCCACGAACACGATCCCGTCGCGGCGGTGCTGCGGCTGGAGTCGGTCGTCATCGCGGTGCTCGGCGCGGGACCGGGACTGCTCGCCGGCACGGCTCTCGGCGTGCTCAGCCAGAAGGTTCCCGTGGTGGTGCCGTGGGGCCGGCTGGCACGTTCGTCGTGATCGGGGTGCTCGCGTCGCTGTGGCCCGCCCGGACGGCGTCCCGCACGCCGGTCCCGACCGCGATCGCCTCGCACACCGAGCAGGCGGCGTGGCACGGCGCAGCGG
>NZ_JBHXCW010000258.1:0-10480 GCF_042725365.1 Lentzea sp. NPDC060358
CGTCAGCCGACCGCGCACTGCGCGCCGTTCAGGGTGAAGGCCCCCGGCGCGCGGTGCGTCCCGCGCGAGCTGCCGTTGAAGCCGAACTGCACCGACCCGCCGGGCGCGATCCGCGCGTTGTAGCCGAGGTTCGACGCGCTCACCGCGGCCCCGCTCTGCCGGCCCGAGGCGTCCCACATCTCCCGCAGCGCCTCCCCGCCGGAGAACGACCACCGCACCGCCCACCCGTTCACCGCGGCGGTCCCGGTGTTGCGCACGGTCACGCTGACCTGGAACCCGCCCTGCCACTGCCCGGTCACCCGGTAGGCGACGGAACACGGCTTCGCGGGCGGCGTCGTGGTCGTGGGGCGCGGTGCGGTGGTGGTGGTCGGAGGAGGAACGGTCGTCGTGGTGGTGGGTGCGGGCTTCGAGGTGTCCGAGCCGTCGCACGGCGGGCCCCACAGTCCGCGGCGGGCCGCCGAGGCCTCCTCGCGGGCGCTGACCAGCGGGCCGCCGTCCACGCCCTCCGGGCGCAGGGCGCCCTGCCGCACGGCGAGGACCGCGTAGTCGGTGCCGTCCTCCAGCTCCAGGTTCACCTCACCCAGGGTCACGCCCGAGTAGCGCACGGACCTCGCCAGCAGGGTCGAGCGGGCGAAGGCGAGGGACGACTCGGCGAAGCACGGCTTCGGTTCGGCCAGCAGCGCGATGCGGACGATGGTGCCGTCGGCGAACTCGACGGTGCGCGCGTCCACCACGTCGCGCACCACCGTCAGCACGTCCTGGGGCGGCACGACCTCGTTGACCAGGGTCGGCGGTTTCAGCGGGACGGTCGTGGACGAGGGCGGCGGCGGCGCCGGTTCGGCCGTGCACGCGGACGCGAGCAGGGCCAAGACCAGCACGTGCTTGCGCAGCACCTCGTCACTCCCGACTGTCGGCGCGGAACGTCCTCACGCGACTACCCCAGCTGGAGTGTCGGTAAAGCTGATCACCGCGTTACGCCGGTGGGGCGAGCACGATCGCCGAGTTGTGGCCGCCCATGCCCAGCGACGACTTGACCGTGAGGCCGTCGGCGACCGGGGTGAGGCCGTCGAGCAGCGCCGGGTGTCCCGACGCGACGACCGGGGGCGCCGGGATCACGCCCCGGTCGTAGCCCAGGGCGGTGACCGCGACCTCGATCGCCGACGCAGCCCCCTGGCAGTGGCCGGTCAGCGGTTTCACCGAGTAGACGCTGGTCCCGGGACGGAAGAGCTCCTCCAGCACCGCGGCCTCCGCGGCGTCGCACTGGGCGGTGCCGGGGCCGTGGGCGTTGAGGTAGCGCACGTCGGACGCGCGCACGCCGGCGTTGTCCAGGGCGTCGGCGAAGCAGCCGCGCACCTGTTCGAGCTGCGGGTCGATCGAGGTCACGTGGTAGGCGTCGTGCGACATCGCGCCGCCCAGGGTCAGCGCGTACGGGCGGGCGGCGCGTCGGGACAGGACGAACGCCACGGAGGCCTCACCCATCACGAAACCCCTGCTGCCCTGCTGGAACGGCCGGCACGCGTCGAGCGGCTCGGCGTCCACGACCGCCACTCCCAGGCGGACGAAGTGGGCGATGTTCTCCGGCGTGAGGGAAAGATCCGTCGCCACGAACACGACGTCGTCGACGATTCCCGCGTCCAGCCACGCTTTCGCGGTGATCAGTCCGGCGTTGCCGGAGGCGCACATCGCCGACACGTTCATCGCCGGGCCGTGAAAACCGTATTCCTGCATGAACGTCGACATCGGAGTGGACGGCATCAGCGCGAGGTAGTCGCGCACCGGTAACCGGCCGCCGCGGGTGATGTAGAAATCGCGCCACAGGTCGACCTCGCCGAGCACCACGGCGTGCAGCAACCCGACCCGGCGGCCCGGCTGCCAGCCGCGGGTGCCCGCGTCCTCGATGGCCTCCCTGGCCGCGGCCCGCATGGCCCGCGCGAACCGGGAGGGACCGTCCAGCGGGTCCCCGTCGTCGTCGACTCTCGCCGCCCAGACCCCGTCCCCCGGTGCTCCCCCCAGCTCGGGGACCACGGCGGCGGCCGTCCTGCCGCTCGCCAGACCGTCCCACAGCGACTGGCGGTTCCAGCCGTACGCGCTGACCACGCCGACTCCGCAGATCCCCACACCTCGCGCGACCATGTCCGCTCCCCCACCCCGAGGGTCCACACCTCTCACACCAGGGTAACGGCCGGGAGCAGCTCGCGGTGAACGTGTTGATTCGTCTACAATGGACAATCAAAACGACCCCTGATCAAGCGGACGGATTCGATTACCGATATAACGGCTCACCATGTTCACGCCAGACGGATGCGCCTCCGGTCGACTGTGCGGTAGGACTTCACGATGGCCACGCCACGGCGAATACGAGAGACTGCTGGATCTGGGAGTCACAACGTGAGCGGGCTGATCGGCGACGCCGAATTCGACCACGAGCTGCTGGCAGGCCTCGGCACCTCGATCGGTGCCGCCGTGGTCTGGTGGCTCGACCTCGACGACGAGCAGCTCGGCTGGATGCCGGGCCTCGACGCGGTGGTCGGCCTGGCGGGCGCCGATCCCGGCACCGTCCGCGCCCGGCTGGCCGAACTGGTGCGGCCGCTGGCCGTCGCCGCGCGGACCGCCGCGGCCTGGCAGGACTTCGAGCTGGTCCAGCCCCTCGACTCACCGGACGGGCAGCGCTGGCTGCAGTTCCGCGCCCGCGTGTCGGCCCAGGAGTCCGCGCGGGCGCTCGTCGGCGTGGTCGCGGACGTGACCCGGCGGCACAACCAGCAGCAGGAGCTCGCGGACCTCGCCGACCGCTACCGGCTGCTCGTCGAGCTCGCCCCCGAGGCCATCGTGGTGCACGAGGCCGGCCGGATCGTGTACGCGAACCCGGCGACGGTCCGGTTCGTGCGGGCGAGCTCCGACGCGGACCTGATCGGGCGGCCGATCACCGACTACGTCCACCCCGACTCGCAGGCCGAGATGCTGCAGCGCATCGCGAAGCTGACCGAGCCGGGCGCGACGAGCGACCCCGCGGACGCCGTGCTGCTGCGCACCGACGGCGGGACGACCGACGTGGAATCGGTCTCGGTGCGCACGACCTGGGAGGGCCGCCCGGCGTTCCAGGTGATCATGCGCGACGTCACCGAGCAGAAGGCGGCCGCGGCGGCGTTGCGCTACCAGGCCGCACTCGTCGCGCACGTCAGCGACGCGCTCATCGCGACCACCGCCGACGGTGTCGTGACCAGCTGGAACCCCAGCGCGGCGACCGTCTACGGCCACAGCGCCGCCCACGCGATCGGGCAGCCCATCGGCGACGTGGTCGGCGCGCCGCTCGACCCGGTGGAGGTCCTGGCGGCCGGCGGCGTGGTGCAGGCCGACCACCGGCGGGCCGACGGCGAGGCGCTGTCGGTGCGGGTCTCGGTGGCCAGGATGGACGACGGCTACGTGCTGATCTGCGCGGACGAGACCGCGCGCCGCCGGGCGGAACGCCACTTCACGGCGGTGGTCGCCGCGATCGAGGAGGGCGTGCTCGTCGTCGGGACCACGGGCCGCGTCGAGTCCGTCAACCCCGCCGCGGAACGGATCCTGGGCGTGAGCGCGCAGGAGGCGATCGGCGAGCTGGCCTCGTCGACCGAGCTGCACGACGAGACGGGCCAGCCGATCCCCCAGACGTCGTTCCCGTCGGCCATCACCAGGGCGACCGGCCAGGCGCAGCACGGGCGGATCGTCCGGGCGCTGCGGCCGGACGGCACCCGCGTCTGGCTCTCGCTGAGCGCCCGCGCCCTCACCCAGAACGGTGATCTCCCGTCGGCGACCGTGGTGTCGTTCACCGACATCACCGAGCGCCGGATGATCGACAGCCAGCTGGAGCACGAGGCGACGCACGACGCGTTGACGGGCCTGTTCAACCGCACGGTGACGATCAACCGGCTCAGCCCGCGGGAACGGGCGCACCGGTCGGGCCTCACCGCGGTGCTGTTCATCGACCTGGACAAGTTCAAGGTCATCAACGACTCGCTGGGCCACAGCGCGGGCGACGAGGTGCTGCGGGTGGTCGGCACGCGGCTGAGCCTGAGCGCGCGCCGCGGTGACGTCGTGGGCAGGCTCGGCGGCGACGAGTTCACCGTCATCGCCTACGGGATGGCCGGGCCGGAGGAGGCGACGGCCCTCGCCGACCACCTGCGCTCGGAGCTCAACAAGCCGATCACCGTCGAGGGCCGGCAGCTGCACGTCGACGCGAGCGTCGGCATCGTGCTCGCCGAGCCGGGCGACCCGCGCGACGGCTCGGACCTGCTGCGCGACGCGGACCTCGCGATGTACCAGGCGAAGACCAGGGGCCGCGGCCGGATCGCGTTCTTCGACGTGGAGCTGCGCGAGCGCATCCAGCGCCGCCTGCAGCTCGAGCAGGACCTGCGGATGGCGCCGCTCGGCGACGAGCTGTGGCTCGCCTACCAGCCGATCGTCGACCTGCGCACGAACCGGCGCACGGCCGTGGAGGGCCTGCTGCGCTGGACGCACCCCCGGTACGGGCTGATCATGCCCGGCGAGTTCATCTCGCTCGCCGAGGAGAGCGACCTGATCAACATCGTCGGCTCGCACATGCTCTACACGGCCTCGCGGGAGATCGCCGCGCAGGCGCCGGAGCTCCAGCTGACCGTGAACCTGTCGGCCCGCCAGCTCGACGACCCGTGGCTCGTGTCCTCGGTCCGCAACGCCACCCACAAGTCGGGGCTGCCGCCCAGCTCGCTGTGCCTGGAGATCACCGAGAGCGCGCTCATGCACGACCCTGCGCTCGCGGCGCGCACTCTCGCGGCGTTGCGCGACCTGGGTGTGCGGCTCGCGATCGACGACTTCGGCACCGGCCACTCGTCCCTCGCCCAGCTGCTCACGCTCCCGCTCGACACGCTCAAGATCGACCGGTCCTTCACCGCGGGGCTCGGCCGGTCCGACGAGGCGGAGGCGATCGTCACCAGCATCATCGCGATGGCCCACGCCGTGGACCTGTCGGTGATCGCGGAGGGCGTGGAGGAGGTCGAGCAGTTGGAGATCCTGCGGGGCCTGGGGTGCGACCTGGCGCAGGGCTACCACCTGGGCAGGCCGGTGCCGCTGGCCGAGCTGTGAGGGCCCGGTCACACGCGCTGGACCCTGACACCGGTGTCAGCCCCTAGCGTCGGAATCACCTCGTCCCGACCGTCGGGACGCAGGCGGTGGAGGAGAGCTGCGATGGGCAAGGCGTTGGGGTACACCAGTTTCGGCGGGCCGGAGGTCCAGGAGCTCATCGACCGGCCGGACCCCGTGCCCGGCCCGGCCGAGGTGCTCGTGCGGGTCGAGGCCGCGGGCGTGAACCCGCTCGACCACATCTTGCGCTCCGGTCACGCCTCCACCATGAACGGCCACGTGCCGTTCCCGCAGGTGCTCGGCATGGAGGCGGCCGGCACCGTGCTCGCGGTCGGCGGCGACGTGACCGGTCTGGAGGTCGGCGACCGGGTCACCGGGTTCGCGCTGACGTTCGCGGGCACCTACGCGGAGACGACGCTGCTGCTGGGCGAGTCCACCGCCCGCATCCCCGCCGAGCTGTCCGCGACCTGGGCCGCGACCATCCCCGTCGCGGGCACCACGGCACTCGACGCGCTCGACCAGCTCGACCTGCCCGCCGGATCGTCGTTGCTGGTCAACGGGATCGGCGGCGGCGTCGGCATCGCCGTGGCCCAGATCGCCCGCGACCGCGGCCTGGTCGTGACCGGCACCGCGAGCACCTCGAAGCGCGCGCTGGTGGAGGCGACCGGCGCGAAGTTCGTCGACTACACCGGGGGCGACGTCCTCGACCGGCTCGACGCGCGCTACGACGCGGTGGTCGACACCGTCGGCGGCGAGTCGTTGCGCGCGCTCGCACCGCTCGCGGCCACCCCGGAGGCCCTGGTGTCGATCGGCGACCAGTCGGTGACCGAGCTCGGCGGTGTCTTCGTGCGGCGCCGCCTCGACCGGTCGGGCCTGGAGCGGGTCGCCGAGCTGATGGTCACCGGGAAGCTCGACCCGCACATCACCGCGACCTACCCGCTCGAGCGGGCGGGCGAGGCGCTGGCGCTCGTCGAGTCGAAGCACGCCACCGGCAAGCTCGTCATCGACCTGGGCCTCTAGGTCCTAGGCGGCGCCGAGCTGCTGCCGGAAGCGGACGTTGACGTCGATCAGCTCGTCGAGCGAGGCCCGCGCCTCGACGAGCCGGTCGATGTCGGCGGTGAGCCGGTCCCGTTCGGCCTTCATCGCGTCGAAGGCGTCCTCGGCGACGGCCTGGTCGTCGGTGTCCACGCACGGCAGCAGGCGGGCGATCACCTTGGTGCCCAGGCCCGCCTCGAACAGCCGGCGGATCATCTCGACCCGCGAGGCCTCCGTCGGCGCGTAGTGGCGCTGCCCGCCGACGGACCGCGTGCTGTGCACCAGCCCCTGCTGCTCGTAGTAGCGCAGCGAGCGGGCGCTGACCCCGGTCAGCCGGGCGAGTTCTCCGATCCGCATGTCCTCCAGGCTAACCCCCGCGGAGGCGGCGGCCGCGGGTTCGCGTCAGGCGAACGCCGGCTCCAGCGCCTCGAGCCGCGGCAGCCGGATCCCGAGCCGCCGCGCCTCCGCCAGCACGTCCCTGGCGTAGCTGCCCGCCAGGTGGCGGTCCAGGTGTCCCGTGCGCTCCAGCTGTTCGAGGAAGAACGCGGCCAGGTTGTTCCCGCCGAGGACCTTCTGCAGGACGAACGCGGTCACCCCCACCGGAACCCGCGTGGTCAGCGTGGCCCCGATGCGCGGTGTGCCGCCCTTGGCCTCCAGCAGCGGGATCATCTCCCGGACCAGCAGGACGGACTCGGCGACGGCCGCGCGCGAACTCGTGTACCCGGCCAGTCCGCCGACCTGGAGCACCTTCGCGAGCAGTCCGGCGTCCAGGATGAAGTGGAACCAGAGCCAGCTGCGGAAATCGGGGGCCTGCACGACCGAGAATCCCGTTTCCCGGAACAGGCGCCGAACGGCCTGATAACGCGCGCCGCGGTTCGAACCGTCGCAGAAACCGAGAAAGACGGTCTTGACCACGCCGCCGGTGAGCCGGGACCCGGTGAAGCCTCCGCCACCGCCGGGAAATCCCCAGACGACCTGGTCGGCGGGCAGTGCGGCGACGACGGCGGCGGGGTCCTGGAACGTGTTGCCGAACATCAGCACGGTCGCGTCGCCGATGCGGGTGCTCAGGAACTCGACCGCGCCCTCCAGCTGGTCGGGGTTGACGCTGAGCAGCACCAGGTCGTACTCGTCGTCACCGCTCAGGCTCTCCCGCAGGGTGACCGGCCACCGCTCGGCGACCGTCGCACCCCTCCTGCGCCCGTCCCGGATCTCCAGGTCGATCTCGGGACCGAACTGCGCCGCCCTGCCCGGCCGGACGTAGAAGTCGACCTGGTGGCCGGCCTTCGCGAAGGCCCAGCCGTAGAGCGCCGCGATCGTGCCGCGGCCGAACAAAAGAATTCTCATCGAGCATTCCTCGATCTCCGACGGAATGGGAACGACTCCACCGTAGACCGGAAAGTGGAAAAGGCAGTCCGCTTGCCCGGAAGTGAGAACGACGCCCGCGCGGCCGACTCAGTTCGGCAACTGGAAATCCTTTTCCGGTTCGGGTTCACTGGAGGGGTGGCCCAGCCGACCGACCTGCGCACCGACGCCGCCCGCAACCGCGCCCGCATCGTCGAGGCGGCGCGGGAGCTCTTCCGCACGCGCGGCATCGACGTGCCGATGAGCACGATCGCCCGCCGCGCCGGGGTGGGCGTCGCGACGCTGTTCCGGCGGTTCCCCAGCCGCGAGGCGCTCGTGACCGAGGTGTTCGCCGACCAGCGCGCGCACTGCGAGGCGATGCTGGAGGAGGCCGTCGCCGACCCCGACCCGTGGCACGGCTTCCGGCGGCTGCTCGAGTTCATGTGCACCGAGCAGCTGGAGGACCGCGGCTTCACCGAGGCCTTCCTCGCCTCGTTCGCCACCGACGTCGACCACCGGCACAGCCGCGAGGCCGCCGAGTCCGCGTTCGACACGCTGGTGCGCCGGGCGCAGGAGAGCGGCAAGCTGCGGCGGGACTTCGCCGTCAGCGACCTCGTGATGCTGGTGCTCGCGAACGCCGGGCTGCGCGCCGCGCCGCCGGAGCACGCCCGCGACCTGTCCCGCCGGCTCGTCGACTACCTCCTGCAGGCCTTCGGCACCGAGGGCGGCACGCCGCTCGCACCGGCCAGCACGCTCGGCTTGGTCGACCACCTCACGTCGCGGCACGCGGGTGGCCGGCCGGGACCGCTCGTGGGCTGACCGCGCTCAGGCGGTCACGGTGTCCCGCGCGGTGGCCTTCTTCGCGGCGGTGCCGAGCCGGATCGCCGAGACCAGGAAGAAGATGCCGCCGACGGCCGCGTACCCCGCGACGTTCGCGAGCGAGGCGTCCGGCTGCGCAGCCATCAGGACGAACGACGAGCCCGCGCCGACCGACAGGCCGCCGCTGAGGATCATGGGCCACTGGCCGCCCATGCGGCGCCGGCCGACGCCGACGGCGAGCTGGACCAGCCCCGCGACGATCGCCCAGGCACCCCACACCCGCAGGACACCGGGGATGTCCGCCGCGAGGGCGATGCCGCCGGCCGCCAGCAGGCTGACGACGATGTTGACGTAGAGGCCCAGCACGTTCCCGGACCGCCGGGACGCCCGCGCGTCGACGACGGCCGCGGCCACGTCGACCAGCGGGTAGAGCACGAGCAGCACGAGGCCGAGCGGCCCGAGCTCCCGCACGGTCAGGCCGACGAGCACGGCCCAGACGAGGGCGAAGGCGGCGCGGGCGAAGTACAGCCGCCGCAGGGACGCGGCAGCACCGGTGGTGGTCACAGGACTTCCTCGTGGTCGAAGGGGAACGCCCGGGACGCGACGGTCGTGCAGGCCGGCGCGGGGAACCGCGCTCGGGACAGGTGGCCGTCAGCGATACCGAACGTTCTATCGCGAGCAATCCTGCTGCAGAAACCCCGCCACCGTCAAGACCGAACGTTCTACCTCGTGATCCCGGCGGTGCGCAGCCACACCACGCGGCACGTCTCGCAGGCCTGGTCCAGGGCCTCCGGTGACACGGCCGAGGCGTGGTAGAAGGTCCGTTCGACCATCCAGCACAAGGCGCGCGCGACGGCCCGTGCGCCGTCAGGGCCGTCGTGGTCCTCGGCCCCGGCGCGGACGAGGATCGCCGCGATAGCGTCGATGAAGATCTCCGCGGTCTCCGCCCACAGCGCCGCGAGCTCGGGGATGGCCGGTGCCTGGTCGATCGCGGCGCGCATGACCAGGCCGTGCTCGTGCCAGCGGTCGCGGGTGCGGCGCAGGGCCGTCGCGATCGCCTCCCGCGGCGCGGCCGGGTCGTCCGCCGCCGCGCGGGACTTCTCGCGCAACGCCTCGACCGTGCGCGCGAAGAGCGCGACCAGCGCCTCCTGCTTGGAGCTGAAGTAGAAGTACGTCGAGGCGCGGGAGATGCCGGCGCGCTCGGCGATGTCGTTGATCGTCAGCGCGTCGAACCCCTTGACGGCCAGCAGTTCCCCGAGCCCGTCCAGGATCCCCCGCTCGCGCAGGTCCCCTTTGGACGGTGCGGCCGACCGCCGCCGGCCCGCTCTCGACTGCTCCGGCATCGCTCCCCCTCCGTTGCGCCCAGGATCGCACGCCGTCAGGTCGCCGCGAGCTGGTGGCCGTCCGGGAAGTCGGTGGACCGGGACAGCTCCTCCCACGCCGCGATGTCCGCGTCCACGGCGGCGCGGCCCGCGCGGACGAGCCGCAGCGCGTCCGAGCCGAGCACGAGGTGCACCGGCGGCCGCTGCGCGCCGACGACCGCCAGCACCGCGGCGGCGGCCTTGGCAGGGTCGCCCAGCTGGTGCCCGCTCGCGGCCCGGCGGGCGGCGCGGATCGGGTCGAACAGCGCGTCGTAGTCCGCGATCGAGCGCTCGCTGCGGACCATCGAGCCACCGGCCCAGGACGTGCGGAACGACCCGGGCTCGACGATGGTCACCCGCACGCCGAACCCCGCGACCTCCTGGGCGAGCGACTCGAGCAGGCCCACGACCGCGTACTTGCTGGCGCAGTAGTACGACAGGCCCGGCACGCTCATCAGCCCGCCCATCGAGCTGACCGCGAGGACGTGGCCCGAGCGCCGCGCGCGCATGCCGGGCAGCACGGCGTGGATGGTCGCCGCGACGCCGAACACGTTGGCGTCGAACTGCGCGCGCAGTTCGGCCATCGACGACTCCTCGAAGACGCCCTCGTGCCCGTAGCCGGCGTTCGCGATCAGCACGTCGACCGGCCCGACGGTGCGCTCGGCCTCGCCGACGACGGCGGAGACCGCCTCGTCGTCGGTCACGTCGAGCTGCCGCGCGCAGGCGCGTCCGGGAGCGAGCGCCTCGAACTCCCGCAGGTCGTCCTGCTTGCGGACGGTGCCGATGACGGTGTGGCCGGCCGCCAGCGCGGCCTCGGCGAAGGCGCGGCC
>NZ_JBHXCW010000259.1:0-10423 GCF_042725365.1 Lentzea sp. NPDC060358
GACCCCGAGGTGAGCGGCCCTTCGCACGAGCGGACTCAGTGGGTGACGAGCCGGTCCTCGAACTTCGCCTGCAGCTCGCGGAACGCGGCCACCTCGGCGTCGTAGGGCGCGGACGGCGCGAGACGCGTCGGGTCCGGGGACACGACGAACGACACGAGCCAGCCCAGCGACTCGGAGGAGGCGAGCGCGTCCTTCACGGACTCGTCGCCGGCCCACTCCGCCGCGTCCTCGAACAGCTCGACGGCGAGGTCGAGCTGCTGCGGGTCGAGGGAGTCGGGGCCCTCCTCCATGTCCTCGGCGATGCCGGTCAGCACGTAGACGTTCTCGTCGTCCACGTCGACGTCGAGCTCGCCCGCGGTGGCCTTGACCTTCACGTCGTTCCACGTCTCGACCTCGGCCAGGTCGTGGTCGTCGTTCTCGGCGACGAAGCGGCTCAGCGCGCGCCCCGAGCCGAAGGCCTCGATCTTGCCGCGGCGGCCCAGGAACACCGGGTCGTCGCCGAGGTAGCAGCGCAGCGTGTAGAACTCGCCGGCGGACGTGATGATCTTGATGGGGTCGATGCCCGCGTCGGCCCAGAAGCCGGTGGGCGCCGCCTTCTCCTCGTCGCCGGCGTCGGCCGGGTCCTCGACCTCGGCGGCGGCGGCGGTCTCGGCCTCCAGGGCGGCGAGCTCCTCCTGCGCGACGGCGAGCTGCTTCTCCGGGACCTCGGGGGTGTTCACGACGCTGTCGATCGCGTCGAGCACCTCGTCCCACTTCTCGGAGACGACCTCGGACATCGCGTCCCACAGCTTCGCGCCGTCACGGCCGCTGAACGGCAGCGTGCCCTGCGGCAGCAGCGAGAAGCCCTCGGCCGCGTCGAGGACCTCGTGCACCTTCTCGAGGTCGCACACGTCCGCGAGGGAGCGCACGATCGCGATGACGTCGGCGAGCTCACCGATCGTCCAGGTGTCCGGGTCCTCCGCGATCAGCTCGGGCACGCCGACCAGGTCGAACTGGTGGTTGTCGTCGGGCGACAGGTCCGCGACGCCCAGCGACGGCACGACCGGCCACGCCGGGTGGTCGGTCAGGTCGTGCTCCTCGGCGGTGCGCACGAACGCGGCGAGGTGCGCGGCGTCGGGGAAGACGAACAGGTCCTCCTCGTCACCGAGGAACGCCTCCCACTCCTCGCCCTTCTCGCGCCAGCGAGGTGCCCACAGCGTGACGACGTCACCCTGCGTCAGCCCCAGCTCGATGGGGACGATGTCCTGCGCCATCCTGACCTCCCGGTCACGCCTGCCTGATGCCGTGGACGAGGGTAACGGTGCTGATCACCGCAACCACATGGGGTTCTCGAAGAAGGCGTCGTCGTCGGTGTCCTCGGGGCGCGGCGTCCGCGGCCTGCGCTCCGGCGGTCCCTGCTCAGCAGGGGCGACGGGGGGCACGACGGGGTTCCACGTCGCGCGGAACGGCGAGTCGCCCGCGATCGACTCGACGTCGATCGCCACGCCGTCGCCGAGGGCCAGCGCCACCTTGTTGAAGCTCGTCTGCACGGCCGCGTCCGTCGCGAGCCGCACGGTCTCGGTGACGACCTGGCCGACCGCGCGGGCACCCCGGGTGAGCAGCGCGGGGTGCAGGTGCAGCGCCCTGATCTCGCCCTTCGCCGACGCCGTGACCATGCACAGCCCGCTCGGGTGCTCCACGGTGGCGGTGAGGGCCTTCAGCTCGCGCTGGAGCCGCTCGGTGGCCTGCACGCGCTCCTCGTTCACGGCCGCCACCCGTGCTCGTCGTCGTCGCGGGTGTTCTCGATCCCCATCGCGGTCAGCTCCCGCGGGTCGACGACGCGTTCCAGCGTCCGGTGCAGCTGGGCGTCGGCGGCGCGCCGGGCCTTCTCGGCGATGCGCACGATCTCGGCGGCGAGCCCGTGCGGGCCCATCCGCAGCGACGCGGGGCTGACGGTGATCTCCCGGGGCGGGCCGCCGGGCGTCGCGACGACCGTCACGGCGCCGTCCGGAGAGGACACCCGTGCCGTGATCGGACCGCTGCGCGCGGCGTGCTCGGCCACGGCGCGCTCGACCTCGCGCACCTTGCGCGCGGCGCGTTCGGCGTCGTCGTCCACGTGATCACCCCCTGGTGAGGACAGTGTGCCGCATCCCGCCGTTCCCGGCGGGCCGGTCGTTAGGGTCGGGGGCATGACCGATCCCCGCGAAGTCGTCGAGGCGCTGCTGCGCGCCACCGAGAGCTGCGATCCCGACGAGGTCGTGCGGCTCATGGCCGACGACGTCGTGTGGCAGAACGTGCCGCTGCCGCCCGCCAGGGGACGCGCCGCGGTGGCGAAGCAGTTGCGGGCCATGCACAAGGTCGTCCACGAGGTCGAGGTGCGCGTTCACAACATCGCCGTCAACGGCGACGTCGTGCTCACCGAGCGGACCGACGTGATCGGCCGCGGGGCGTGGCGCGCGGAGTTCTGGGTCTGCGGCACGTTCGTGGTGCGCGACGGGAAGGTCGTGCTGTGGCGCGACTACTACGACAACGCCACCTTCCTGTTCGCCTGCCTGCGGGGACTGGGCAGGGCGGCCCTCACGGCCGCCCGCGGGTTCGCTCAGCCCGTCGGCCGGTAGAAGCCGTAGAACGACATCCCGGAGTTCGAGGTGCGGATCGGCTGCACCTGCACCGGGTCGCCGGCCTCGACCATCTGACCGTTGCCGATGATCATGGCCACGTGCCCGTCCCACACCACCAGGTCGCCGGGCAGCACGTCACCGGGAGGCACCGAGGCGCCCATCGCCTGCGAGGACGCCGGGCGCGGGATGTCGAAGCCCGCGCCCGCGTACGCCCACTGCGTGAGGCCGGAGCAGTCGGTGCCCTGGGGCGGGTTCGCGCCACCCCACACGTACGGGGTGCCCAGCGCCGACAACGCGTTGCGCACGGCCATGGCCGCGGTCTCGTTCGGCGCCTCGGAACTGCTGCCGTCGGGCAGGTTCACGCCGACGCCGTCGCCGGGCTGGGGCGGGATCGCGACGGGGAGCCGGGGGCCCGATCCGCCACCACCGCCCCCTCCGCCGCCACTGCCGGAGCCGCCTCCGCCGCCACCGCCGCCCGATCCGCCGCCGCCCCCGCCGCTGCCGCCGCCCGAACCGGAACCGGGGCCCGCGCCGGGGTCGTGCTTCGCGGGCGGCACCTCGGTGGCGCTCGCCGTCATGGTGGTGCCCTCGTCGCCGCCGAGCGGCTCCCCGAGCTTCTCCAGCGCACCCCGGTCCGGCGTCTGCAGCCCGGTGAGCTGCCCGACGAGCTGGGTCAGCTGGTCGCGCACCTTCTGCAGCTCGGCCGAGGTCTTGCTCTGGTAGTCCGCCGCCAT
This sequence comes from Lentzea sp. NPDC060358, assembly GCF_042725365.1. Lineage (NCBI taxonomy): Bacteria > Bacillati > Actinomycetota > Actinomycetes > Pseudonocardiales > Pseudonocardiaceae > Lentzea > Lentzea sp. NPDC060358. Next base: position 3,335 of record NZ_JBHXCW010000259.1, read on the forward strand.
CCCGGCGAGCTCGGCCATCGCGGCGAGGACGAGGCCGGCGCCGGAGAACTTCGACGCGGCGACCGCGGCCTCGAGCTTCGGCGTCGCCTTGCCGACGAACTCGTCGATGAGGCCCTGGATCGCGGTGCGCCCGCCGGTCACCGCGGTCACACCGGTCGACGCGACGGTCTTGATGGTGGAAGCGTTCGAGGACAACAGGTTCGCGGCCGTCGCGAAGGCCGAGACGCGGCCGGTGAACCCGTTGGCCTTGTCGCCGGACCACGTGTTGAGCACGGCGGTCGAGGCCGAACCGTGCCGAGTCGCGAGGTCGGTCATCGCGGTCTGCGCACGCCCGAACGCGTCGGCCGCGCGCGTGGCGCCACCGGTGTCGCCGTCGAGCTTGGCGAGGTTCTCCTTCATGGGAGCCAGGAACTGGCTCAGCATGCCTTCGGCGCTCACGTCCGCGCCGCCTTGTCGATCGAGGCCTTGTGCGCGTCTTCCTGCGCGATGTAGGCGTCGCGCGCCTTGGCGACCGCCGTGCCGAGCCCGGTCAGCCCGGTGGCCGCGGCCGCGAGCGCGTCGAGCTGGGCCTGGGCGGCGGCCTGGAACGCGGCGTTGAGCCCGACCTCGTTGCCCAGCTTGCCGAAGCAGTCTCCGGGCAGCGCCGTGGTGCCGTTCAGCGTGCCCGTGCCGACCGAGCCCACCTCGCCCGCCAGGCCGCTGACCGCCGACGCGTACCCGGTCAGGGCGTCGAGGTCGACCCTCAGACCTTGCTCCGCCATTCATCCCCCAGTCGTGGCCTGTTCGCCCCGATCCTGCCCCGATGAGCGGTACCTCGCCCGTCGTTCCGCCAAGATCATGGGTCCGTGGGTGTGATCGAGCACTGGAACCGGATCCTGGCCTGGCTGGCGGAACACGCTCCCGCCACCCGTGCCGTGCTGCGTCCGAGGTACGACGCGCTGCCGGAGCTCCGGGTTCCGATCGACCTGCAGCTGTGGTGGAGCGTCTTCGGCGGCACCGCGGAAGGCCTGTACGCGGAGATCCTGCCGCCCTTCTACACGCCGCTGGGGGCGGACCGCGCGTTCGTGCTGAGGGACACCCGCACGAGCAGGGCGGCCGACGCTTCCGAGGCGGGCTCGCCGACCGGCTGGTTCCACCCGGAGTGGCTGCCGATCGCGTTCGACGGCACGGGTGACGTCCTGGCGGTCGACCTGAGACCGGGCGTGCTGCGCGGCTGCGTGGTCGAGTGGGACCAGGAGCGCAACGAGATGGTGAAGCCGGAGTACGCCTCGCTCGCGGAGATGTTCGACCAGGTGGCGACGGCCCTGGAGAACCGCGGCTCGGTGGGGCACTGCTTCCCCGAGGTGAACTCGGCGGAAGAGCTGCACTGGCGCACGAGCTAGCTCATCGCACGCCGGCGAGCGAGCGTTCCGCCTGCTGTGCGCGCTCCGCCTGCCGCGGGGGCGCCGCCGTCACGCGGGCGCGCACCGCCAGCACGGCCAGCGCGCCCAGCCAGCCCAGCGCCGTGCCGGTGGTGTTGGTGATCAGGTCGTCCACGTCGAAGATCCGGTTGGCCCACAGCAGCTGCGCGCCCTCGACCACCAGCGAGACGCCGTAGCCGATCAACGCGGCCTGGCCGAGCGGGCGACGGCCCCAGAACAGCAGCATCGCCCCGAGCGGCACGAACAGCAGCACGTTCAGCGTCATCTGGTCGAACGCGATCTGCCCGTCGCGGATCGTGTCGGCGACCCACTGGAACGGGACCAGCTGCACGGCCTGGCGCGGCGGCACGAACTGCATCGGCAGGAAGGTCGCCGAGAACAGCATGCTCGCGTACACGGTGATGGCGGTGCCGCGGAATGTCAGCCGGCCGAACAACACCTGCGGGGCGAGGAAGACGACCGAGAGGAAAACGCCCCACTGGATGCTCGCGAGCTGTGCATTCGTCATGGATCCAACGTAAGAAAACCGGCCCTCGGCGCACATCGCGCTGAGGGCCGGTTCCGTTCTCGTACTTCCGGCCGAGTGCTACTCCGCCGCGTAATCCCGCGGGCTGATGCCGCGGAGCACCGGACCGCACGCCAGGGCCGCGACCAGCGCGACCACGACTCCGACGCCCACCGGGGCCAGCACCCACGGGGTGATCGGCATCTCGCCGTGGCCCACCAGTCCGCGGGCCAGGCTGAGCAGTCCGAGGCCCACGACCAATCCCGCGCCGCACGCCGCCAGCGTGACGGCGAACACCGGCAACATCACTTCCCGGCGCAATGCGTGGGCCAGAACGCGAATGGGTGTTCCGGCCGCTATCAATGCGCCGAAAGTGCGCCTGCGGTCGATCACGGAACCCGCCGCGGCCACCGCCGCGCCGATTCCGCCGAGCACCGCCGCGATCGAGAGGCCGATGACGGTGGCCCTCTCCAGGTCGGCCACGAGCGTGTCGCCGTAGAGCTGGTCGCTGTTCGCGAGCCGCGCGCCGGGCAGGGTGCCGACCAGGGCCGTGTGCACGAGGTCGCGGTTCTCGGCCGTCGTCGGCACGGCCACCAGCGACACCTCGCCGCCGACGGCGGGCAGCAGCTCCCGGTCGATCACCACGCTCACCCGCCCGCTGCCGGAGAAGGGCCGCGTCTCGTACCGGCCGGGCAGCGTCGTCTCGGACCGCGCGGACTCGAACCTGGTGCCCGGCAGGGGTTCCGCCGCGTACACGGCGGGACCGGGCCGGCAGGTCAGTCCGGGCAGCACTTTCGCCACCTCCTCGCAGCGGCCCACGACGACAGCCGTGCCGCGGGTGTCGTCGCCGACCGTGCCGTCGAGCATGGTGACGATCGGCGCGGAGGTCGCGAGCCGCAACGGCGTGACGTCGTGCTGCACGCCCTCCGCCACGAGCGTGTTCTCGGCCCAGGTCTCGTCGCGGAACGGGACCTGGCTCTCCAGGCCGGGCAGCATGGTCAGCGCCATCGACCCGGTGAACACCGCGATCACCACGCCCGCCGAGCCGCGGAACGCCGCCACCGGGTCGCCCGCGAGCCGCCGCCCGGCCAGCAGGGTCGACGGCCCGCGCCACCGCCCGACGAAGAACCTGCCGACCCACGCCGTGAGCACGGGTCCGGCCAGCACCAGTGCGAGGGCCACGCCGCCGAGTCCGAGCAGCACGACGGTGAACTGGTTGTCCCCGCGCGCCTGCTGCGCGTAGGTGACGCCGAGGAAGAACACGCCGATCGCGCCGGCGATCATCAGCAACCGCCACGGCCGCACCGTGCGCCTGCTCCCGGCGGCGAGCGGCTGGTTCACCACCCGCCGCAGGCCCAGGACCGCGGCCCCGACGACCAGCACCGGTGCGAGCAGGGCCACCGCCGCCACGACCGCGGGCGAGGGCACGAAGTCGCCGGGGAACCACGTCCCGCCCTCCCACGGGATCGTGGCGGTGACGTGGCTGAACGGCTGGGCCAGCAGCACGCCCAGCACGCTGCCCACCACCGCGCCGATCGCGGTCTCCACGGCCGTCATCACCACGACCTGGCGGGGACTGGCGCCCGCGAGCCGCAGCGCCGCGAGGCGCCGTTCCCGTTTCGCCGCGGTCAGCCGGGCGGCCGAGGCGACCAGCACCAGGCACGGGACGACCAGCACCACCAGTCCGACGCGGGTGAGCAGGGTGAGCATGCTCCGGTAGTCGTCGGCGTACGGGCCGGTGCCGCCCCGCAGGTCGGGCGCGGGGTAGCCGGCGGGCACCTCGGCGTGACCGATGATCGCGACCAGTTCTCCCGGGTACTTCAGCGCCTCCGGCCCGAGCTCGGCGATCTGCCTGCCGGGGAACCGGTTCCCGAGCTTCTCCGGCGGGGTCGTCCGCACGAGGTCCGCGAGGGCGGGGGACAGCAGCACCTCGCCGGCCTCGGGGAACCGCGCGATGCCCTTCGCCACCGCCACGTCACCGGGCCGGGTGCGCGCCACGTCGAAGCGCTGGATCAGCGTGTCGCCGTAGGAGTCCCGGTTCACGGCGACGGAGATCGCGCCGTCGTCCTTGCCGCCGAAGACCTCGCGCCACAGCGTGCGGTCGGAGCGCGCCTGCAGCGCGTTCGGCGCGGCCACCAGCCACAGCACCAGCGACACGGCGATCATCACGCCGAGCGCGACGAGCACGGTCGCGATCTGGCTGCGCCGGTCCCCGCGCAGCACCGCGAGAGCGATCCTCACGCCGACACCCCTGCCGCGATGCGCCCGTCCTGGATCTCGACCACGCGCAGCGCCCGGTCCGCGATCGCCTTGTCGTGCGTGACGATCACGATGGCCGCGCCGGTCTCGCTCGCCGCCTGCAGCAGGACGGTCATCATCTCCTGGCCGGTCCTGGTGTCGAGGGCGCCGGTCGGCTCGTCGGCGAAGATCACCCGCGGCTGGTGCGCGAGGGCCCGCGCGATCGCGACCCGCTGCGCCTGCCCGCCGGACAGCTCGCCGGGCCGGCGCTTCTCCATGCCCCGCAGGCCGAGGCGCCCGAGCCACACCCGCGCCGCGCCGAGCGCCTCCTCGCGCGACCCGCCGCCGAGCAGCATGGGCAGCGCCGCGTTCTCCTCCGCCGTCAGCTCGGCCACGAGCATGCCCGACTGGAACACGAAGCCGAACGCCGTGCGCCGCAACGCGCTGCGGCCCGTCTCGGTCAGCTCGCCGATCGCCCTGCCGTCGAGGAACACGTCGCCGCCGTCGGCGCGCAGGATGCCGGACAGCACGTGCAGCAGCGTCGTCTTGCCGGAGCCGGACGGGCCCACGACGGCGAGCACGTCCCCGGCGGAGATGTCGATGTCCACCCCGGCGAGCGCGTGCACGTCGCCGTAGGTCTTGACCAGGCCACGAGCGGCCAGAACGGGATTCATGACACTGAAGGTGCCGGGAACGGGCGCCGAAAACCTCAGCCTTGACGACACACCGGATCAGCCGGATGACCGAGGCCGGAGAGGGGGCGGGGTCCTACCGTTGTCTCCCGTGGACAGTCATCGGGGCCAATGGCCGATCGCCGCCGGGCTTGCGTTGCTGATGCTGGGCGAGCTGATCCTGATGGACGGGCCGCGCGGCGGCGAGGCGCTCGTGTGGCTGCTCGGCGTGCCGTTGTGCATCGTCGCCGTCACCTCGTTCAAGTCGCGCGACTTCGTCGTCCCGGTGGCCGTGGCGTCGGTGCTGGCGTCGTCGTTCGCGATGCGGTTCTTCGACGTCAGCCTGCCCACCATCCTCAGCCCGCTGACGATCGCGGAGACCGCCGCGTTCCTCGTCATCACGGCCGTGGTGGTGCGCGAGGAGCCGCAGCGCGCGGCCACGTGGTCGGTCGGCTCGCTGGTGGTCGTGAGCCTGATCGCCGCGATCGTGCGCGACAACTGGCTCTTCAACGGCAACTACAACGAAATGTTCGGCGCCTTGGTGCTCGGCTTCACCGCCGTCGGCACCGGTCTGTACTTCCGCGCCCGCGACACCGAGAGCGGCCGGCTGCTCGCCGCCGCGGTGACCGACGCGCAGAAGGAGGAGCGCATCGCGCTGGCCCGCGAGCTGCACGACGTCGTCGCCCACCACGTGACGGGCATGCTGGTGCAGGCGCAGGCGGCGCTGGAGGTCTCCGACGACGACCCGCACGCCGCCCACCGGTTGCTGCCGGGCATCGTCCGCTCGGGCACGGAGGCGCTGGGCGCGATGCGGCGGCTCGTCGGCACGCTGCGGCAGGGCGAGAACGACGCCGCCACGACCGACCTCGCCGCCGACGTGATCGCCGCGGTCGAGCGGACCCGCGAGCTCGGCATCGAGACCAGGCTGCGCATCGACCTGCCCGACGAGGTGCCGCCGGAGCTCGGCCGGTCGGTGTTGCGCCTGGTCCAGGAGTCGCTGACCAACGTGCACAAACACGCGCAGGGTCCCACCGCCATCGACGTGGAGATCTCCCGGACGGGCCGCGGCGCGCTGCGGGTGGTCGTCGCGGACGACGGCCGGCCGGGCGAGCTGAACCACGGCGGCTACGGTCTGGTGGGAATGCGCGAGCGGGTCGACCTGCTCGGTGGCCTGTTCTCCGCGGGCCCGCGCGAGAACGGCTGGCAGGTGCTCGCCGAGCTACCCCTGGAAGGGAAGAAGTGATCTCGGTCCTCATCGCCGACGACCAGGAGATGGTCCGCGTCGGCTTCCGGATGATCCTCGAGAAGCAGCCCGACATCACCGTCGTGGCCGACGTGGCGGACGGCATCGCGGCCGTGTCCGCCGCGCGCGAGCACCAGCCGGACGTGGCGCTGCTCGACATCCGCATGCCGGGCCTCGACGGCCTGGAGGTCACCAAGAAGCTCTCCGGCTCCACCAAGGTCGTCGTGGTGACCACGTTCGACCTGGACGAGTACGTGCACACCGCCCTGGAGAACGGCGCGTCCGGGTTCCTCACGAAGGACGCCGGCCCGGCGCTGCTCGTGGAGGCCGTGCGGGCGGCGGCGCAGGGCAACGCCCTGATCTCGCCGCAGGTGACCGTGCGGATGCTGGAGCACTTCTCGCGGCCGGCTCAGCGACCGGATCTCGGGCTGCTGACGGCTCGGGAGCAGGACGTCGTGCGGGAGGTGGCGCGGGGGCTCACCAACCAGGAGATCGCTTCGGCGTTGTTCCTGTCGTTGTCGACCGTGAAGACGCACATCGCGTCCGTGCAGACGAAGTTGAACGTGCGGAACCGGGTGGGGATCGCTTCCTGGGCCTGGCGGGCCGGGTTGGTGAACTCGTGACTTCACCTGAGACCGAGTTTCCTCGGTCTATCGGGAAGGTGGCGGCTCGTGAGCTGGCGGTGCACGGTTATACGACGTTCGAGTCGTTGACTGCGGTTTCTGCCGCGGAGTTGTTGAGGATTCACGGGGTTGGGCCGAAGGCGGTTCGGATCCTCGGGGAGGAACTGGCGGCGCGGGGCCAGGCTTACGCCGCCGGCTAGGTGGTCGGGTTTTTGCGGCGAGTTCCTGTTTCAAGAGCGGGGCTCCGCCCCTGCACCCCGCCAACTGATCAAAGACCGGCCAGCGCCGTCTGCGGGTTGATGGCACGCCTGTTTCGTTGGGCGGCTTGCTGTTGCGTGGGTGGTGCGGTTCGGGTGGGGTGGTCCCGTCTCGAACCGGGCCAGAGCGA
>NZ_JBHXCW010000260.1:0-10343 GCF_042725365.1 Lentzea sp. NPDC060358
CCGCAGCACCTTGCCCGTCGCGTTGCGCGGCAGCTTCGGCACGACCACGACCTCGCGCGGCACCTTGTGCCGCGCCAGCCTGGTCCGCACGAACTCGCGCAGCTCCCTTACGTCGATCCGCGTGCCCGCGACCGGCACGACGAACGCGCGCAGCCGTTGGCCGTACTCGGGGTCCGGCACGCCGAGCACCGCCGCGTCGCGCACGCGGTAGTGCGTCATCAGCAGGTTCTCGACCTCGACCGGGTAGACGTTCTCGCCGCCGGACACGATCATGTCGTCCTCGCGGCCGTCGAAGTACAGCCGGCCGCTGGGGTCGAAGTGGCCGAGGTCGCCGGTCGCGACCAGCCCGTCGATCGAGTCCTTCTGCGTGCCGTCGGTGTAGAGGTCGACGGTGAGCGAGCCGCGCACGTAGATCCGGCCCGTCACGAACGACCGCGTGATGCGGTTCCCGTCCTCGTCGTAGAGGCGCACGGTGCAGTTGTGCGGCGGCAGGCCGACGCTCGACGGCGCGGCGGCCAGGTCCTCCGGCGTGGCGACGGTGGCGACCGCGACTTCCGTTGAGCCGTAGAGGTTGTAGAGCACCGGGCCCAGCACGGCCATGGTGCGCTGCACGAGGTCCGGCGCGATCGGCGAGCCCGAGGAGAACACGACGTTCAGGTGAGCCAGGTCGAACGAGCCGATCACCGAGCGGTCCAGCTCCATGATCCGCTGCAGCATCGTCGGCACCAGCACGAGCGTCGTGCACCGCTGGCCCTGCACCGACCACAGCGTCTTGCGCGGGTCGAACCGGCGGTGCAGCACCGCGCGCGAGCCCAGCGACATCGCGAGCGTCAGGTGCGAGTAGCCGACCGAGTGGAAGATCGGGGCGGCGATGAACGTCGACTCGTTCGCCGCCATCGGGATGCGGTCGAGGAAGTCCGACGCCGTCAGCACCGACTTGATCTCGCGCGCGGTGCCCTTGGGCGTGCCGGTGGTCCCGGACGTCAGCTGGATGACCACACCGGGTTCGCGCGGCGGTTCGAGCTCGCCCCGCGGCGCCTTCGCGACCAGCTGGTCCAGCGTCGGCGTGCGGCGGTCCAGCCCGTCGCGCGACCACGCGAGCCACCGCGGGATCGACGGCGGCAGCTGGTGGAACAGCGGCGTGAACTCCTCGTCGTGGACGACGAGCGAGGCCCGTTCGCGCTGCAGCAGGTCGAGGACGACGGGCGCGCCGAAGCCCGTGTTCACGAGCAGCACCCGCACGCCGAGCTTCGCGCACGCCAGCAGCGACTCGACCATCCCGCGGTGGTTGCGGCACATCAGCGCGACGATGTGGGTGTGCTGCACGCCGAGCGAGCGCAGGCCCTGCGCGATCGCGGTGGACCGCCGGTCGAGCTGCCGGTACGTCATCGACCCGCGGTCGTCGACGAGCGCGACGCCGTCGGGGTTGAGCCGCACGGACCGGCGCAGCGCCGCGACGTTCGGCCCCCAGACCTTGACCTCTCTGAGCGCCTGCAGGGACATCTGCACGTTCGTCAGGCTCACCAAGCCCGCGGCGGACAAGACGCGGAGTGAGTGCACCCGGCCCACGGCGTCGCGGAACACCTTGCGCAACCCTGGCATCAACAGCTCCTCGCGCTGCAAGTCCCCGAGGTGTTCGGACGGTAACTGTCCGCAAGCCCCACGCCAAGTGCTGCGCCGCGCGGATCGGGCATGACAACCGGACAATCACGGGTGCAAACGTTTGCATGTTACCTGGCCCCAGGCGTCCATCGTCGCACATTGCTGCGAATGACGGAGTCTGACCGGTCAGACCAGGAACCCGCGCAGCAGCGACGCCGTGCCGTCGAGGTGCTCGGCCATGGCCTGCCGCGCCGAGGCCGGGTCTCCGTCCAAAATGGAGGTGATGATGCGCTCGTGCTGGGCGTTGGAGTGCGCGAGGTTCGGTTCGAGCAGCGGGATGGCGTCCAGCAGCTCGTTGGCGCGCATCCGCGAGCCGGCGACGGCGGCGGTGAGCGCGGCGGACCCGGTGGCCTCGGCGATCGCGAGGTGCAGCCGCGAGTCCTTGCGCCGGTACTCGGCGAGCGGCGAGGTGGCGGCCTCGTCGAGGCGGGCGCGCAGCCCGCGGCGTTCGGCGGGGCCCAGCGACCGGCCCGCCGCCGTCTCCGCGGCGCCCGTCTCCAGGACCTTGCGCAGCGTCAGCACGTCGTGCAGGTCGCCGAAGTCCTTGCCGGGGGCGGGCACGGGGAGCACGGTGTTGACGAACGTGCCGCCGTAGCGGCCCCGCCGCGACTCGACGTAGTCGTTCTCCTGCAACGACCTGATGGCCTCGCGCACGGTCACCCTGCTCACGCCGAGCCGGGTGGCCAGGTCCCGTTCGGACGGCAGCCGCTCCCCCGGCGCGACGACGCCGAGCCGGATGGACTGCATGAGCCGTTCGACGGTCTCCTCGAACGCGTTGCCCGCCCGCACGGGGCGGAACAACGCGTCCTGCGCGTGCTCGACCATGGTCTAGAGCGGCGTCACGTACGCGCCGGCGATGCCGCCGTCCACGAGGAAGTTCGACGCCGTCATGAACGACGAGTCGTCGGAGGCCAGGAACGCGACCGCGGCGGCGATCTCCTCGGGTTCGGCGAACCGGCCCAGCGGCACGTGCACGAGCCGGCGCGCGGCCCGTTCCGGGTCCTTCGCGAAGAGCTCCCGCAGCAACGGCGTGTTGACCGGGCCGGGCGACAGGGCGTTGACGCGGATGCCCTCGCGCGCGAACTGGACGCCCAGCTCCCGCGACATCGCGAGCACGCCGCCCTTCGACGCCGTGTAGGAGATCTGCGACGTCGCCGCGCCCATCGTCGCGACGAACGACGCGGTGTTGATGATCGAGCCCTTGCCGTTGGCCTGCATGTGCGGGATGGCGTACTTGCAACACAAATAAACCGACGTGAGGTTCACCTTCTGCACGCGGTCCCACGCCTCGATGCCCGTGGTGAGGATCGAGTCGTCGTCGGGCGGCGAGATGCCGGCGTTGTTGAACGCGATGTCCAGCTTGCCGTAGGTGTCCACAGTGGTCTGGAAGAGCGCCTTGACCTGTTCCTCGTCGGTCACGTCGACCTGGACGAACAGCCCGTGCACCTCGTCCGCGGCCGCCTTGCCCGTCTCCTGCCCGACGTCCGCGACGACGACCTTCGCGCCCTCGCTCGCGAACCTGCGCACGGTCGCGAGGCCGATGCCGCTGCCGCCACCCGTCACGACGGCCACGCGGCCCTCGAGTCGCTGCACCATGTCTTTGTCTCCTTGGATCAGGTTGCGATGAAGACGTTCTTGACCTCGGTGAACGCGCCGAGCGCGTCCGGTCCGAGCTCGCGGCCGAGACCGGACTGCTTCACGCCGCCGAACGGCGTCCAGTAGCGGACGGACGAATGCGAGTTCACCGAGAGGTTTCCGGCTTCCACCGCCCGTGACACCCGGATCGCGCGTCCGACGTCGTTCGTCCAGATGGAACCGGACAGGCCGTACTCCGAGTCGTGCGCGATCCGGATCGCGTCCGCCTCGTCGGTGAACGGCAGCACGACGACGACCGGCCCGAAGATCTCCTCGGTGACCGTCACGTGGTCGTAGGCGGGTGTGAGCACCGTGGGCGGGAACCAGAAACCCGGTCCGTCGGGTGCCGAACCGCGGAACGCGACATCGGTGTCGTCTGGGACGTAAGACGCCACCTTCCCGAGGTGCGCCGCGCTGATGAGCGGTCCCATCTCGGTGGCCTCGTCGCCGGGGTCACCGACCTTCACGCCCTTCACGGCGGGTTCGAGCAGGTCCATGAACCGGTCGTAGACGCTCGCCTGCACGAGGATCCGCGACCGGGCGCAGCAGTCCTGGCCGGCGTTGTCGAACACCCCGTACGGCGCGGTGGCCGCCGCCTTCTCGAGGTCGGAGTCGGCGAAGACGATGTTCGCCGACTTGCCGCCCAGCTCCAGGGTCACCCGCTTCACCTGGTCCGCGCAGCCCGCCATGATCTGCTTGCCGACCTCGGTCGAGCCGGTGAAGACCACCTTGCGCACCAACGGGTGCGTGACGAACCGGTGGCCGACGACGCTGCCCTTGCCCGGCAGCACCTGGAACACGCCCTCCGGGATGCCCGCCTCCAGCGCGAGCTCGCCGAGCCGGATCGCCGTCAGCGGCGTGACCTCCGCGGGCTTGAGCACGACCGTGTTGCCCGCGGCGAGCGCCGGCGCGAAGCCCCAGCCGGCGATCGGCATCGGGAAGTTCCACGGCACGATCACGCCGACGACGCCGAGCGGTTCGCAGAAGGTGACGTCGAGTCCGCCCGCGACCGGGATCTGCTTGCCGAACAACCGTTCCGGCGCCGCCGAGTAGTACTGCAGGACGTCGCGGACGTTGCCCGCCTCCCACCGCGCGTTGCCGATGGTGTGGCCGGAGTTCTCGACCTCGAGCCGCGCCAGCTCCTCGGTGTGGGCGTCGACGGCCTCCGCGAACCGGCGCAGCAACCGGGCGCGGTCGCCGGGGGCGACGGCGCGCCAGCTCTCGAACGCCTTCTGCGCCCGGCCGATCGCCGCGTCCGTGTCGCCGAGAGTGGTGTGCGGGACGGACCGCACGACCTTCTCGGTGGCCGGGTTGATGACGTCGAAGGTCACGCTCTTCTCCTTGAAACGTCGACGAGTGCCTCGAACAGCCTCAGGTCCTCGATGTCCTGCTCCGGGTGCGACTGCACGCCGACGACGAACCGCGCGCCCTCCAGTTCCACGGCCTCGGCCGTCCCGTCGGGGGCCCGCGCGGTGACCCGAAGACCGTCCGCGATCCGGTCGAGCGACTGGTGGTGGTGGCACTGGACGGTCGTGGTGTCGCCGAGGATGCCGTGCAGCGCGGTGCCGTGCGCGACCGCGATCTCGGTGTGCTCGAAGACGGTGGGCGCCGGGTTGTGGCCCTCGACGTGCTGGTGCAGCGTGCCGCCGAGCGCCACGTTGAGCACCTGCATGCCCCGGCACACGCCGAGCAGCGGCAGGTCGAGCTTCAGCGCGGCGCCGACCAGCGCGAACTCGGCCTCGTCGCGGGCAGGGTGCGCCTCGCCGGTCCTCTCGTCCCGCTGCGCGCCGTACGCGGCGGGGTCGATGTCGGCGCCGCCCGCGATCACCAGGCCGTCGAGGAACGCGATCGTCTCGGCGTTCCAGGCGCCGACCGGCGGCAGCATGACGGGGTTGCCGCCCGCCTGCACGACGCAGTCGAGGTAGCCGCGGTAGAGCACCGCGGCCTCCACGTCCCAGTGGCCGAAGCGCGTGCGCTCCAGGTAGGTGCTGATGCCGATCAGCGGCCTAGAGGCGCTCAAACCCGCGCACCTTCTCCCAGTCCGTGACCGCCGCGTCGAACGCCGTCAGCTCGACCTTCGCGGCGTTGAGGTAGTGGTCGACGACCTCCTCGCCGAACGCCGACCGCGCGATCTCGCTGGCGGCCAGCAGGCCGGCCGCCTCCCGCAGCGTGGCCGGCACGGTCTCGCGGTCCGAGGCGTAGGCGTTGCCGACGAACTCGTCCTCGAGCTCCAGCTCCTGCTCGACGCCGTGCAGGCCGGCCGCGATCAGCGCCGCCACCGCGAGGTACGGGTTCACGTCGCCGCCGGGCACCCGGTTCTCGAAGCGCAGCCCCTGCCCGTGGCCGACGACGCGCAGCGCGCACGTGCGGTTGTCGTGGCCCCACGCCACCGCGGTCGGCGCGAACGAGCCCTGCACGTACCGCTTGTAGGAGTTGATGTTCGGCGCGAGGAAGCAGGTGAACTCGCGCAGCGCGGCGAGCTGGCCCGCGAGGAAGTGCTTCATCAGCTTCGACATGCCGCGCCCCTCGGCGAAGACGGGCTCGCCGTCCTTCGAGCGCAACGACAGGTGGATGTGGCAGGAGTTGCCCTCACGCTCGTTGTACTTCGCCATGAACGTGAGCGACTTGCCCTGCTGCGCCGCGATCTCCTTGGCGCCGTTCTTGTAGATGGCGTGCTGGTCGCACGTGCGCAGCGCCGTCGTGTAGCGGAACGCGATCTCGTGCTGGCCGGGGTTGCACTCGCCCTTGGCCGACTCGACGACCATGCCCGCGCCCGTCATGCCGTTGCGGATGGCCCGCAGCAACGGCTCGACGCGCGCGGTGCCGAGCAGCGAGTAGTCGACGTTGTACTGGTTGGACGGCGTGAGGCCGCGGTAGCCGGAGTTCCAGGCCTGCTCGTAGGTGTCGTCGAAGACGATGAACTCGAGCTCGGTGCCCACGTACGCCTCGAGGCCCAGCTCGCTCAGCCGGTCGAGCTGCTTGCGCAGGACCTGCCGCGGCGAGGCGACGACCGGGTCGCCGTTCTCCCAGACGACGTCGCACATGACCAGCGCGGTGCCCTCCTGCCACGGCACCCTGCGCAGCGTCGCGACGTCCGGCTTCATGACGAAGTCGCCGTACCCGCGCTCCCAGCTCGACATCGCGAAGCCGCTGACGGGGTTCATCTCGACGTCGACGGCGAGGAGGTAGTTGCAGCCCTCGGCGGAGTGCCCGAGGACCTCGTCGAGGAAGTACCGCGCGGCGCACCGCTTGCCCTGCAGACGGCCCTGCATGTCCACGATCGCGACCAGGACGGTGTCGATCTCCCCCGCGTCCACGGCCTCGCGCAACTCCTCGACGGTCAGCATCCCGCGTTCCTCCAAAGGTCTGTCTGCGAGCCATTGGCGGCACCATCTTGACACCGCATGGTGACGAGCGCCACCCTCAACCACTGCTCAAAGGACTACTAGGAGTCCATATGGCGAAGCACGTCGAGTACGAGAAGGTGAGCAGCGACTACCTCGAGAACCGCCAGCTGAAAAGGGGTGCGGCGGGCTGGGTCCTGCTGGCCGGGCTGGGTGTCTCGTACGTGATCTCCGGCGACTTCGCCGGGTGGAACTTCGGCCTCGCCCAGGGCGGCTGGGGCGGCCTGCTGATCGCCACGGTCCTGATGGCGACGATGTACACGTGCATGGTGTTCGGTCTCGCCGAACTGGCCTCCGCACTGCCCGTGGCAGGCGCGGGCTACGGGTTCGCGAGGCGCGCGCTCGGCCCGCTGGGCGGGTACGCGACAGGCATCGCCATTTTGATCGAGTACGCCATCGCACCCGCGGCGATCTCGGTGTTCATCGGCGACTACGTCAAGGCGCTCGGCCTGCTCGACGCCACCTGGCCGGTGTACCTGGCGTGCTACGTGGTCTTCGTGGGCATCCACCTCTGGGGCGTCGGCGAGGCCCTGCGGGTGATGTTCGTGATCACCGGCATCGCGGTCGTGGCCCTCGTCGCGTTCGTGGCGGGCATGATCCCGAAGTTCTCCACCGACAAGCTGTTCGACATCGGCGACGGCTCGTTCCTGCCGATGGGCGTGACGGGCGCGTGGGGCGCGGTCGTGTTCGCGATCTGGTTCTTCCTCGCGGTCGAAGGGGTTCCGCTCGCCGCGGAGGAGGCGCGCGATCCCAAGCGGGACATGCCGCGCGGCATCATCGCCGCGATGGTGACCCTGCTGGTGTTCGCGGCGGCGATCCTGCTGGTCGCCCCCGGCGGCGCGGGCGCGAAGGCGCTGGAGGCCTCCGGCAACCCGTTGCCCGAGGCGGTGCGCGCGGCCTACGGCGGCGACACGTTCCTGGCGCAGCTGGTGAACTACGTCGGCCTCGCCGGACTCGTGGCGTCGTTCTTCTCGATCATCTACGCCTACTCGCGCCAGCTCTTCGCGCTGTCGCGCGCGGGCTACCTGCCGCGGTGGCTGTCGAAGACCGGCCGCCGCAAGACGCCCTACCTCGCCCTGATCGTGCCCGGCACCATCGGGTTCGTGCTGGCGACGGTGATGAAGACCGTCGACCCCGTCACCGGCGGGGCGCGCCTGATCAACATCGCGGTGTTCGGCGCGGCGCTGTCGTACGTGCTGATGATGGTGTCGCACATCGTCCTGCGCCGCACGGCACCGGACCTGCCGCGGCCGTACCGGACCCCCGGCGGCGTGGTGACCACCGGCGTGGCCCTGGTGCTCGCGGTGGCCGCGGTGATCGCGACGTTCTTCGTGGACGAGGTCGCGGCCGCCGTCACGGCCGGGATCGTGGTGGTGGCGGTCGGGTACTACTGGTTCTACAGCCGGCACCACCTCGTGGCGAACGCCCCGGAAGAGGAGTTCGCGGCGATCGCCAAGGCGGAGGCGGAGCTCGACTGACGGGTGTGCGGCGGCACGGGCCTCGCCGCCCGTGCCGCCCGGCCCGAGGACCCGACCCGCCTTCCAGCAGGTCGTGGCAGGATCGGGCCCGTGAGTGACATTCAACGTGTGGGAGTCGTCGGTTCCGGCCTCATGGGCTCCGGAATCGCCGAGGTGAGCGCCCGGGCCGGTCTCGACGTCATCGTCGTCGAGGTCAACGCGGGCGCGGCCGAGGCGGCGCAGGGGCGGATCGCCTCCTCGCTCGCCCGAGGCGTCAAGTCCGGCAAGCTCAGCGAGGAGGACCGCGAGGCCTCCCTCGGGCGCATCCGGTTCACCACGGACATCGGCGACTTCGCCGACCGGCAGTTCGTGGTCGAGGCCGTCGCCGAGAACGAGCAGGTCAAGACCGAGGTCTTCGCCTCCCTCGACAAGGTCGTGCAGGACGAGGCCGCCATCTTCGCGTCCAACACGTCGTCCATCCCGATCATGAAGCTCGGCATGGCCACCAGCCGGCCCGAGCAGGTCATCGGCGTGCACTTCTTCAACCCGGTGCCCGTCCTGAAGCTGGTCGAGATCGTGCCGTCGCTGCTGACCGGCGCCACCACGCAGGACCGCGCCGAGGCGTTCGTGCGCGACACCCTGCACAAGGAGGTCATCCGCTCGCAGGACCGCGCCGGTTTCGTGGTCAACGCGCTGCTGATCCCCTACCTGCTCTCGTCGATCCGCATGCTCGAGTCGGGCTTCGCCTCGGCCGACGACATCGACAACGGCATGGTGCTCGGCTGCGCCCACCCGATGGGCCCGCTGCGCCTCACCGACCTGATCGGCCTCGACACCACGAAGGCCATCGCCGAGTCGATGTACGACGAGTTCAAGGAGCCGCTGTACTCCCCGCCGCCGCTGCTGCTGCGCATGGTGGACGCGGGACTGCTGGGCAAGAAGTCGGGCCGCGGGTTCCACAACTACGCGAAATGACCTGGACCCTCGACGGCGACCACCTCGCGGCGGACGAGGTGGTCGCGCGGCTGCGCGCCAGGATCGCCGGCGGTCACCTGGAGACGTGGCTGTCCGCCGAGTCCGGCCGGCGGCTCGCGTTCGTCACGAACACCGAGCGCGCGATGGTCATGCTCCTCGAGGAGCCCGGGGACGCGGGCGAGCACGCCACCGATCCCGGCGCGGACGAGTGGAGCGACGGCTTCGTCCTGTCCAACGGGCAGAACGACGAGTACCCCGGCGCCGACACCGTGCCGCTCGACCGGGCGCTGGGCATCGTCGAGCACCTCGTCGCCCAGGGCACCTGGCCGGAGAACGCGCACCACGTCAGCGACCGCGGCTGATCGGCACGACCGCTGGACCCCGCGGCGGCGGGCCCGAGATGATGATCAGGTGCTGGCCGACATCGCAAGCAACGTCATCGCGAACATCGTGTTCTGGCTCGGTCTCGGCCTCGCGGCCGCCGCCACCGTGCGGGTGGGGCAGCGGCGCTTCCGCCGGTTCTTCGGGCTGGACGCGAACCAGCAGCTCGCGGTGTGCCTGTCGAACACCTGGAACGCGGAGACCAGCGCACGGCCGCGGGGCTACTCGGTCTCGCTGCACGAGCTGCGGGCCGCGGAAGCCGTCACGCGGCTGTTCGGGTCGGCGTCGTTCCGCCTGCCCGACCTGGTCCGGGGCCTCGTCGACGCGATCTACCTCGGCGGGCACCGCTACGACTTCCACATGACCGTCAGCCCCGCGCCGGCCGACGACCCGAAGCGCTTCGCCGAGCTCGGCGGCAACCTCGTCGTGGTCGGGGCGGCCGCGCGCAACGGCGTCCGCGGGCTCTACCTGGACGAGAACCTGGTGAACCTGCGCCTCGGCACCGAGGCCGGGGCCGACGAGCGGTTCGTCGAGGTGCTCGGCGGCGCCGACGTCGGCAGGCGGATCACCTCGGACAGCCTGGAACTGGCCGTCGTCGAACGGGTCCACGACGCCGCGCGGGGCACGACGGTGGTGTTCTGCCTCGGCCGCCACGGCGACACGACGTGGGCCGCCACCGAGTACCTGGTGCGCAACTGGCGCGGCCTCGAGAAGGAGTTCGGCGACCGGCCGTTCGCGCTGTGCCTGGGGTTCCAGGACCTCGGCTACGGCTACGACTACCGCCCTCCGCGGCGCCTGGACGTGCTGCGCGGGTGACGCAGCACGTCCA
>NZ_JBHXCW010000261.1:0-10319 GCF_042725365.1 Lentzea sp. NPDC060358
GTGCTTCCCCCACCCCACCTCCGGGGCATGGTGCGACTCGAACAAGTGTTCGAGTCTGTTCCAGCGTAGCGCCCGCCCGATGGATTCCTCAACCCGCCCCACCACGTGGGCGGCAGTCGTGGTCTGATGGTGACGTGAGCTCGCTCGAACACCCCGGAATCCGCAAGGTCGCGGACGCCCTGCCGCCGGCCACCGCGGCGCGCATCGTCGTGCTGCCGGACGCGGTGCGGACCGCGGCGGCCGCCGCGGAAGCGGTGGGCGTGCAGGCAGGCGCGATCGCGAACAGCCTGCTCTTCGCGGCGGTGCGCGACGGGGTGGCCGCCCCGCTGCTGGTGCTGACCTCGGGCGCGCACCGCGCGGACACCTCGCTCGTCGCCGGGCTCGTCGGCGCGGACGCGGTGAAGCGCGCCGACCCGGAGTTCGTGCGCGAGCACACGGGCCAGGTGATCGGCGGCGTGTCGCCGGTCGGGCACCCGAAGCCGATCGAGACGGTGGTGGACGAGTCCTTGTCCGGTTACGAGGAGATCTGGGCGGCCGCGGGACACCCGCACGCCGTCTACCCCACGACGTTCGCCGACCTGGTGGCGCTGACGGGCGGCCGTGTCGCGGTGGTGTCGTCGTGACGGCCTCGCCGCGCCTGGAGCGCATCGTCGAGATGACCGCCGCGGAGCTGAACGCCCGGCTGGGCGAGGCGCTCGCGCTGTACGTGACCGCGATGAACTACCCGCCCGGCACCGTCGAGCAGCGCGCCCCGATGTGGCTCGCGCACATGATGCGCGAGGACTGGCGCTGCGTCGTCGCGCTGGGGGAGCAGGACGAGCTCGTCGGCATCGGCTACGGCTACCGCGGCGCGGCCGGCCAGTGGTGGCACGAGCAGGTGCGGCGCGGCCTCATGGCCGTCTCGCCGCCCGCCGTCGTCGAGGACTGGCTCACCGACTACTTCGAGCTGACCGAGCTCCACGTGCTGCCGCGCGCCCAGGGCCGCGGCATCGGCGAGGACCTGCTGCGGCGGCTGATGGAGGGCGTGACCTCGTCCCGCGTGCTGCTGTCCACCCCGGAAGGCCCGGCCAAGGCCTGGAAGCTCTACCGCCGCGTCGGCTTCGTCGACGTGCTGCGGCACTACCAGTTCACCGGCGACCCGCGCCCGTTCGCGGTCCTCGGCCGCACGCTGCCGATCGTCTGACCCGTCACTCCCAGCAGCCCCCGAGCCCCGCGGTTCGGGGGCTTGCTGTTGCGCTCGCGCGGCACCGGACCTACCCTCACCGATATGCAATATATTGGATATGGGTCGCTGAAGGACCGTGCGGCGGCCGAGATCCGGTCGGCGATCGTGCGCGGCGACCTCCAGCCGGGCACGGCGATCAAGGACGTCGAGCTCGCCGAGAAACTGGGCCTGTCCCGCACCCCGGTGCGCGAGGCGCTCGCCACGCTGACCGAGGAGGGCCTGGTCGAGACCAAGCCCCACGCCTACACCCGCGTCACCGCGCTGGAGGCGGAGCCCGTGCGCGACGCCCTCGTCGTCGTGCGGCAGATGCACTCCCTCGCCACCGGCCTGGTCGTCTTCCGGGGGCTGCTGACCGACGACGACCTCGCCGCGATGCGCGCCGCGAACAAGGCCTTCGAACAGGCCCTGAACGCCGACGACGCCGACGCCGCACTGGCCGCGGACGACGCCTTCCACGCCGTGACCGTCAGCCGCTGCGCCAACTTCGCGATCACCGCGACCATCGACCGCTTCACCCCGCTGGTGCGCCGCGCCGAGCACAGCCGGTTCTCCTCGCCGGCCGCCCGCCACTCGGTCACCCAGCACCAGCAGATCATCGAAGCCTGCGAGCAGGGCGACCACGACCGCGCCGGCGTCCTGGTCGACGAGAACTGGACCACCCTGGAGGACGAACTGTGAACAGATTCCCGCTCCTGTTCGGCCCCTCGCCGGTCCACCGCCTGGACCGCCTGACCACCCACCTCGGCGGCGCCGCGGTCTGGGCGAAGCGCGAGGACTGCAACTCCGGCCTCGCCTACGGCGGCAACAAGACCCGCAAGCTCGAGTACCTCGTCGCCGACGCGATCGCCACCGGCTGCGACACCCTCGTCTCCATCGGCGGGATCCAGTCCAACCACACCCGCCAGGTCGCCGCCGCCGCGGCACGCGCCGGCCTGAAGGCCGTGCTGGTGCAGGAGAGCTGGGTCGACTGGTCCGACGTGGGCAGCGACCGCGTGGGCAACATCCTGCTCAGCCGCATGATGGGAGCCGACGTCCGCCTCGTGACCGCCGAGTTCGGCATCGGCGTCAAACCGACCTGGGAACAGGCGATCGAGGAGGTCAGGGCCGCCGGCGGCAAGCCGTACCCGATCCCCGCGGGAGCCTCCGACCACCCGCTGGGCGGCATGGGCTTCGCCACCTGGGCCGACGAGGTCCGCCAGCAGGAGGCGCAGCTCGGCGTCTTCTTCGACACGATCATCGTCTGCTCGGTCACCGGCAGCACCCAGGCGGGCATGGTCGCGGGCTTCGCGAACGACACCCACCGCCGCGTGCTCGGCATCGACGCCTCCGCCAAGCCGGCCGAGACCCTCGACCAGATCACCCGCATCGCGCACAACACCGCCAAGCTCCGCGAGGTGACGGTGTCCGATGAGGACGTCCTCCTCGACGACCGCTTCCACGCGGGCACCTACGGCATAGCCGACGACTCCACAGTGGACGCCATGCGCCTCGGCGCGAGCCTCGAGGGCATGATCACCGACCCGGTCTACGAGGGGAAGTCCCTGGCGGGCCTCATCCACCTCGTGTCGTCGGGCGAGATCGACCGCGACTCGACCGTGCTCTACGCGCACCTCGGCGGGCAGCCGGCGCTCAACGCCTACAGCTCGCTGTTCCCGGCCTAGCCGGGACGGGGCACCACGGCGCGGTGGGCCGGGCGTGGCGGGACAGGCGCGTTAGGACGGGCGCGTTAGGACGGGCGAGGTGGGCCGGGCGCGGTGGGCCGGGCTGGCGTGGCGGGCTGGGCGTGGCGGGCAGGGCGCGTCGGCACCACGCGTGCCGGTTGCGCCGCGCCGTTCCGGGCCATGCGCGGTGAACTCGGCCGCGGCCGCCGGTTGCTCGGCGCCGCGCTGTTCCCAGGTCGTGCGCGGTCACGCCGGCACCGCTCTGCCGCCTGAGCGGGCAGCAGGCGTGCCATCCGCCCCTGCCGCGCGAGAGCCGGCGTACCGATGCAGCGAGGCATGCGCGGCAGGCCCAGCCTTGGTGGCTCGACTTCGCCAGGGGCCGCCTTCGCGGGCCCGCGCCCGCCACCCCGCGCCCGCCACCCCGCGCCCGCCACCCCGCGCCCGCCACCCCGTGTCCGACGGCCCGTGTCCGACGATCCGCGTCTATCGGCCCGCGTCCGCCGGCCCGTGCTCGCCGGCCCGAGTCCGCCGATCCGTGCCCGCTGGCTCACGCCCGCAGGCGCAGGCCCTTCGGGGTGGCGCGGAAGCCCGCCTCCTGCAACACCGTGGCCAGGTGGGAGGTCAGCGCCACCTCGCCGTCGGCTCGCTGGACGGCCAGCTGACCCAGCCAGCCGTCGCGGACGGCGCGGCTCAGCGCGTTCGCGGCGGTGCGGAGCGTCGGGTCGTCGTCGGTGAACGACAGCAGCGATTTGCCTCCTCGTTCCACGTAGAGGGCCGGGGTGCCGTCCACCAGGACGGCCAGGGCGCCCGCCTTGCGGGCCGGGCGGTGCTTGCCCTCGCCCAGCGGGTCCGGCCAGGGCAGGGCGGCGCCGTAGGGCTGGGCCGGGTCGGCCGCGGCCAGCACCACCGCGTCCTGGTCGCTCGGCGCCTGCTGGCCTGGCGGACGGGACAGCGCGCGCAGGCGGTCCACCGCGCCCCTGGCCGCGAACTGGGCGGCGCCCAGGCCCTCGACCACGTAGCCGCGGATCACCTGGCCCGACTCCTCCATCGCCCGCAGCACCTTGTAGACGCCGCTGAAGCCGCCCGTCACGCGTTCGGTGTCGAGCGCGCCCCTGGTCAGGACGCCGTGGCGTTCGAGGAACGCCTCCGCTCGGGCGTGGGCCCTGCGGGTCGGGTCCGCGGCCGGGGCCACGGCGAGCGACCAGCGGCCGCCGGCGGTGGGCGGGCCCGTGCGCGACGGCAGGTCCGGGCGGGCCGCGCGGAGCCGGGTGTAGCGGCCGCGCGGGGTGCTGCGGCGGGATTTGTGGGCCGCGCCGCCACCGGAGACCAGCGCGCGCAACGGCGACAGGGTGTCGTTGGTGACGAGGCCCGCCCAGACCAGGTCCCACAACGTGCCCACGACCTCGGCGTCCGTGCACGTCGTGGACTGCGCGGCGCGGTCGACGACCTGGCGGAAGAACAGCGCGCCACCGGACAACGCCTCCAGCACCGCCGTGTGCAGCGGCGACTCCGGGATCGACTCGGGCACCAGGTCGGGCAGCAGCAGGTCGGCCACGTCGGCCGGGGCCAGGGCGATCCAGCCGTCGCCGCCGGCCAGCGCGCCGCAGCCCGTCCACGTCACCTCGCCGGACGCCGTCAGCTCGTCGAGCAGCGCCGGGTAGTAGCCGGGCAGCCGGGACGGGAGCAGCAGCGACTCCAGCGCGCTCGCGGGCAGCGGTGCCCCGGCCAGCTGCTCCACCACCGAGAACACGTCGTCGACCGTCGGCGCCGACCGCAGCCGCCGGCCCAGCCCGTGCCACGACGGCAGGAACCTGCCCAGCGCCGCCGGTTCGACCGGCTCGACCTCGGAGCGCAGCCTCGCCAGCGACGCCCGGCGCAGGCGGCGCAGCACGTCCGCGTCGCAGTACTCGGTGTGCGTGCCACCGGGACGCAGCTCGCCGCGCACCAGCCGGCCCGTGGCGGACATCCGCTCCAGCACGCCCGTCACCACGGCCACGCCCAGGCCGAAGCGCGCGGAGGGTTCGGTGGCCGGGAACGGCCCGTGCGTGCGGGCGTAGCGGCTCAGCAGGTCGCCCAGCGGATCCGCCACCGGTTCGGTGAACGCCTCCGGGACGCCGACGGGCAGCGCGACCCCGAGCGCGTCGCGGACCCGGCCCGCGTCCTCGATCGCGATCGTGCGCTCCTCACCGGCGATCCGGACCCGGATCGCCCGGCGCTGCGCCACCAGCTCGTCGAGCCACTCGCGCGGCACCCCGCGCTCGAGAGCTTCGGCGTCGGAGAGGTCTCCCAGGAACCGCAGCAGGTCCGCCGTGTCCTCGGCGTGGCGCGGGCGCCGGTCCTCGCTCAGGCGCTGCAGGCTGAGCTCGACCTCCGCGACGATCTCGGGGTCGAGCAGCTCGCGGATCGCCTCGGACCCGAGCAGCTCGGCGAGCAGCGTCGAGTCGAGCGACAGCGCCGCCGCGCGGCGTTCGGCCAGCGGCGCGTCCAGCTCGTAGAGGAACATGCCCACGTACCCGAAGAGCAGGCTGCGGGCGAACGGGGACGGCGACGGCGTCTCCACCTCGACCACGCGGACCCGGCGGGCGCGGACGTCCGCCATCAGCTCGCGCAGGCCCGGCACGTCGTAGACGTCCTGCAGGCACTCGCGCATCGCCTCCAGCACCACCGGGAACCGCTCGTACTTCGACGCCACCGACAGCAGCTGCGCCGAGCGCTGCCGCTGCTGCCACAGCGGGGTCCGCCGCTTCGGGTCGCGCCGGGGCAGCAGCAGCGACCGGGCGGCGCACTCGCGGAACCGGGCCGCGAACAGCGCCGACCCGCCCACCTCGGCCACCACGACCTGCTCGACCTCCTCCGGGTCGAGCAGCACGTCCTCGGCGCCCGCCGTCACCTCCGCGCCCTCGTAGTCGAGCGTGTCGGGCAGCCGCAGCACGATGCCGTCGTCGGAGTGCGCGGCCTGCACCTCGACCCCGCGCTTCTCCCGCAGCCGCGCGGCGATCGCGAGCGCCCACGGCGCGTTGACCTGGGCGCCGAACGGCGAGTGCACGACGAGCCGCCAGTCGCCCAGCTCGTCGCGGAACCGCTCCACCAGGACGGTCCGGTCGTTCGGGACGTGCCGGGTGGCCTCCCGCTGCTCGCCCAGGTACGCGAGCAGGTTGTCCGTCGCCCACTCGTCGAGGCCGGCCGCCTTCGCCCGCTCGCGCGCCGGGGCGTCCTCCATCGTGGACACCTCGCGCAGGAACTTGCCCATCGCCCGGCCCAGCTCCAGCGGACGGCCCGGCGCGTCGCCCTTCCAGAACGGCATCCGCGCGGGCTGCCCCGGGGCCGGCACCACGATCACCCGGTCGTGGGTGATGTCCTCGACCCGCCAGGACGAGGTGCCCAACAGGAACGTGTCGCCCACGCGCGACTCGTAGACCATCTCCTCGTCGAGCTCGCCGACGCGCGAGCCGGGACCGTTCTCCGACGGCGGCGTCATCACCGCGAACAACCCTCGGTCGGGGATCGTGCCGCCGGAGGTGACCGCGAGCCGCTGCGAACCCGGCCGGCCGCGCAGCTCGGAGTTCACCCGGTCCCAGGTGATCCGCGGCCGCAGCTCGCCGAACTCCTCGGACGGGTAGCGGCCCGACAGCATGTCCAGCACCGCGTGCAGCGCCGAGTCGGGCAGCCCGGCGAACGGCGCGGCCCGCCGCACCAGCGCCGTCAGGTCCTCGACCGTCCACGTCTCCATCGCGACCATCGCGACGATGTGCTGCGCCAGCACGTCGAGCGGGTTGCGCGGGAACCGGACGGACTCGATCGCGCCGTCGCGCATCCGTTCCGCCACCACCGCGCACGACACCAGGTCGCCGCGGAACTTCGGGAACATCACGCCCCGCGACACCGCGCCCACCTGGTGGCCCGCCCGGCCGACGCGCTGCATGCCGGACGCGACCGACGGCGGCGCCTCCACCTGGATCACCAGGTCGACCGCGCCCATGTCGATGCCGAGCTCCAGCGACGACGTGGCCACCACGCACGGCAGCCGCCCGGACTTGAGGTCCTCCTCGACGGCGGTGCGCTGCTCGCGCGACATCGAGCCGTGGTGCGCGCGGGCGACCGACGCCGTCTTCTGCACCGTCATCCCCGCCTGGCCGATCGCCGCGGCCGGGAACGACTCCGCCTCGGTGGCCTCCTCCGCGAGCTCGTTGAGCCGCGCGGTCAGCCGCTCCGCGAGCCGCCGCGAGTTCGCGAAGACGATCGTCGACCGGTGCTCCCGCACCAGTTCGAGCACGCGCGCCTCGACCGACGGCCAGATGGAGTTGCGCTGCTCGGCACCGGCCGCCGAACCCGACACCTCACCGGTCGGCTGGCCGAGCACCGTCATGTCCTCGATCGGCACCTCGACCTCGACCTCGATGGTCTTCGGCGTCTTCGGCTGCACCACCGACACCGGCCGCCCGCCGGAGAGGTAGGTGCCGATCTCCTCGACCGGCCGCACCGTGGCCGACAGCCCGATCCGCTGCGCCGGCTTCTCCAGCAGCGCGTCCAGCCGTTCGAGCGACAACGCGAGGTGGCCGCCGCGCTTGGTGCCCGCCACCGCGTGCACCTCGTCGAGGATCACCGTCTCCACGCCGCGCAGCGACTCGCGCGCCGACGACGTGAGCAGCAGGAACAACGACTCCGGCGTCGTCACCAGCACGTCCGGCGGGGTGCGGCCGAACGCCCTGCGCTCCTCGGGCGAGGTGTCGCCCGTGCGCATGCCGACGGTGATCGACGGCTCCTCGAGCCCCAGCCGGTGCGACGCCTGCCGGATGCCCGTCAGCGGCGCACGCAGGTTGCGTTCGACGTCCACCGCCAGCGCCTTCAGCGGCGAGATGTAGAGCACCCGGCAGCGCCGTTTCGGCTCGGCGGGCACGGGGGAGGACGCCAGCCGGTCGAGCGCCCACAGGAACGCGGCCAGCGTCTTGCCCGAGCCCGTCGGGGCGATGACCAGCGCGTGCTCGCCCGCCGCCGCGGCGGCCCACGCACCCGTCTGAGCCTGCGTGGGCGCGGCGAAGGCCCCGGCGAACCACTGCCTGGTCGCCGGGGAGAAGGCCTTCATCACGTCCATGGAGAACATGATGACGCCGGGGTCCGACAATTTCTGATTACGCAGGTCCGAGTACTCGCCGAAGGCCCCTGTGGCACGATCACCCGGTACGTCCTTCGAGGGGAGCACGGTGCGCATCCTGTCCGTCGACCTGGGCACCGCGAACACGGTCGCAGTGCTGTCCGGCCACGGTGTGGTGGACGTGGACGGGGGGACAACCATGCCCTCGTCCGTCTACCTCGACGAAGACGGCACGGTGCTCGTTGGCCGGGAGGCGGACCGGCGTTCGCGCCGCGACCCGTCGCGCTACGAGGCGAGCCCGAAGCGGCTCATCGACAAGCCGACGATGAAGCTCGGCGACAGGACCCTGCCCGTCAACGACGCGCTCGCGGCCATCTACTCCCGCGTGATGGAGGCCGTGACCCCGCTGCTCATGGGCGCCGCGCTCGACGAGATCCGCCTGACGCACCCGGCGGAGTGGGGCCCGAGCAGGCGCAACAAGCTGCTGTCCTCGGCGCGCCTCGCGGGCATGACGGGCGAGCTCGTGCCCGTGCCGGAGGCCATCGCGGTGGCGGCGCTGGGCGGCGGCCGCCCGCTCGCGGTCTACGACTTCGGCGCCGACACGTTCGACGTCTCCGTGCTCGACGCCGAGCACCGCATCCTCGCCGACGGCAGCCTGAGCGACGTCGGCGGTCTCGACGTCGACCAGGCGCTGCTCGAGCACGTCGGCCGCGAGGTCTCGCACAAGGACCCGGCCGCCTGGCAGCGGCTGCTGCGCCCTACCACGGTCGACGACCACCGCGCCCGCCTCGGCCTGCGCGAGGAGCTGCGCCTGGCGAAGGAGGACCTCTCGGCGCTGCACCGGGTCGAGGTGACGATGCCCGAGCCGTTCGAGAAGGTCGTCATCACCCGCGGCGAGCTGGAGGCGCTGATCAGGACGAGCCTGATCCGCACCACCGAGCTGCTGATCACCACGGTCACCAAGGCCGGTGTCACGCCCGAGCACGTCTACCTCGTCGGCGGCTCGTGCCAGATGCCGCTGGTCGCGCAGACCATCGCGGAGAAGGTCGGCATCGTCCCGACGAGCCCCGACCACCCGGAGACGATCGTCGCCTCCGGCGCCCAGGTCGTGGACAAGACCAAGATCACGCTGAAGCCCGAGGACGACAAGCCCAAGTACGTCGAGCCGCCCACGATCGTCACCGCGCCGGTCAGCCCGGCCACGTCCGGCCCGCACCCGGTCAACCCGAACGCCAGCGGCCCGAACCCCGTGGTCAGCGGGTCCTACCCGAGTGGTTCGTACCCCAGCGGGTCCTACCCGAGCGGCGCCTACTCGGCGAGCGGCAGCTACCCGGTCACCGGGCCCTACGCCGTGAACCCGAACGTCAGCGGCAGCTACCCCATGAACTTCCCGCAGCCGGCGCCGAAGAAGGACAACAAGAAGCTCTTCCTCGGCATCGGCGGCGCGGTCGTCGCGATCGCGGTGGTCCTCGGCGCGGTGTTCGCGTTCTCCGGCCCCGACCTGCCCAGCGCCGACGAGTGCAAGGACGACACCGCCCAGGACGGCCAGGGCTTCACCCGGTGCCTGCGCCAGCTCGCGGGCCACGTGCCCGACGGCGGCGGTTGCGAGAAGGCCGACTCCGCGCAGATCACCGGCATGGAGGAGATCAAGGGCACGGTCGTGAGCTGCACGATCCGCGACGGCTACTCGGTGCAGTACATCCTCACCGACAGCGTCACCGGCGCCGAGAACAACGCCGACTCCATCTCGAAGGCGTTCCAGACCGACCGCGTCGAGGCCGACTGGACCGGCAACGGCCTCGAGGGCGGCTACCGCGCGGCCACGTCGAGCGGCACCGGCGTGCTGGTGTTCACCGCCAAGGGCCGTCCCATGTTCGGCATCCTCACCAAGAACGCCGAGGAGAACGCCGACGAGCTCAAGCCGGACGAAATGGCCGATTTCTTCGAGAAGTCCGTGCAACCGGGGGAGTAACCGCCCCTGATGGACCTGTCGGCACGCTGTCGCAGCGTGCCACTATCGCGATCATGGTGACCGCCGCGCCGCAGGTCGAACGCGTGCAGCGCAAGGTCGTTCGGGTACTGACCGGCACCCAGGTCCTGGGCGCCGCGTCGGTCACGATCGGCCTCGCGTTCAGCACGCTGATCGCCGCGTCGCTGTCCGGTTCCGACGCCGTGGGGGGTCTCGCGCAGACCGCGGCCGTCGCCGGAGCCGCGCTGCTGGCCCTGCCAGGAGCCCGTCTCGCGCAACGACGTGGGCGTCGTCCCGCGCTGATCCTCGGCTACGGCATGGGCGCCCTCGGCTCGGTGGTCGCCGCCGTCGCCGTGGGCCTCGGTTCCTGGC
>NZ_JBHXCW010000262.1:0-10287 GCF_042725365.1 Lentzea sp. NPDC060358
GGCCGGTACTCGTCGGTGTTGTCCTCGAAGGCGATGCCGACCGGGTCGTGGTGGAACAGCAGGGCTTCGAGGCCGGCGACCAGGTCCCGGTAGGCGGCCGAACGCTCATTCACAGCCGAACACGGTCTGGCGGACGCCTTCCGCCTCGACCGGGTTGAGCCAGGTGAGGTCGAGTTCCATCCCGTACCAGTCGACCCTCCTCGCCGTCAGCTCGGCAAGGGAGTCGTCGTACTCGAAGTCGGCGCGGTCGGAGAACTCCCAGTTCGCGTCGGCCGTCGAACGGATGGCCGCGTCCATGTAGACGAACGTCTTCGGAATCCGCACCCTGCCCCTGCGAGCGATCGCTTTCTCGACCCGGACCGCCAGGTATCCGTGCACACCGCCCGCGGAAGTGAACTCGGCGACCTTGCCGTCGAGCGCGAGCACGCGCGCCTCGTCGCTCACTCATCACCACCGGCGAGAACCATGCGCGACATGGTAAGCAACGATCAGAAATCCCGTGTTCCACCTTTCACGTGGGAGAATGGTCCTGTGCGGAAGCGCGAGATGGACGACGAGCAGCGCGAGCGGATGCGCGACCTCAAGCGAGTGACCTGGCACGGAGTGCTGACCGGCGGCGCCTTGCTCGTACTCGCGCTCCTCGCAGGAGCGTTCCTCTTCGACGACTGGACGGCCCTCCTGCTCTGGGGCACGACGAGCCTGGTGCTGACCATCGTCGTGTTCATCTCGCAGTGGCGCTACCTCCGCCGCGGACCGTTCCCCCGGCTACCCGCGAACATGCGCCAGGACGACTGAGCACCACCCCAGCCGACAGGCACCACCGGGATGCCCCCGGCGTCCGCCGCGAAGAGTCACCCGTGCGCGGTGAGCGGCAGGATCAGCCGCAACTGGAAGCCGCCGTCGGCCGTGGGACCGGTGTGCAGTTTGCCGTTCAGCAGTGCCGCCCGTTCGTGCAGGCCGACCAGCCCGTGCCGGGCGCTGGGCAGTGCGAGGTGCGGCCGGGTCGGCCTGGTGTTGGTGACCGTCACGGTCAGGTCGGTGTCGTCGTGGCTGATCTCCACGGTCGCGCCGGCGCCGGGCGCGTGCTTGCGCACGTTCGTGAGCGCTTCCTGGACGGTGCGGTAGATCGCGCGCTGCACGGTCGGTTCGAGGCCTTCGGGTGCCGTGCCGACCAGCTGGGCGTCGATCGCGCTGCCGGCGATGAGGCGTTCGAGGTCGGTGAGCGTGGGCTGCGGGGTGAGCTCGGTGGCCGGGGTGCCGGAGGCGCGCAGCAGGTTCACCATGTGCCGCAGCTCGTCCAGGGTGTTGACCGACAGCTGCCGCACGTTCGCCGCGGCCAGCCTGGCGTCCGGGTCGGGGGTGCTGACCTGCAGCGCCGCCGCCTGCACCGCGATCAGGCTCACCTGGTGCGAGACGACGTCGTGCATCTCGCGGGCGAGCTGGTTGCGTTCCTTGGCGAGGATCGCCTCGGCGTCGAGGCGGCGTTCGTGCTCGCGGGCTTCCTTGATCTCCTCCAGCCGCAGCGCCAGCTCGCGCCGGGAGCGCAGGAACTGGCCGAGCAGGATCGGGGCGAGCGCGGTCATCGTGAAGTAGATGACCCCGAGCAGCGTGTAGGAGTTCCAGATGGACGGGGCGAACTCCGCCGTCGGGAAGACGAAGCCGGCCGCGGCCAGCAGCCCGCACCCGGCCGGCACCCACCAGTCGCGGTGGCGGCTCGAGACCACGTAGAGGCCGATGATCGCCGGGAGGATCGCGCCGGGGTACAGCACCGCGGGCAACGTCGCCAGGAACGCGGGCAGCGGCCGGCGTTCGAGCACCAGCAGCGCGAGCACCGCGACCGCGATCGGGACGATGCCGTACGGGTCCTCCTCGCTGATCGTCGTCAGCACGCCCTCGACGACCGCGAGCGCGAGCACCGCGCCGCGGACCAGCAGGGGAGAGGGCCGGGAGGTCACCGGCCCTCCTCGCCGTCGTCGAGCAGCCCGGCGCGCTGCGCCACGAGCGCGGCCTGCACCCGGCTGCCGACCCGCAGCTTGGTGAGAATGGCGCTGACGTGGTCCTTCACCGTGCCCACGCTGATGTGGACCCGAGCGCCGATCTCGGTGTTGGACAGCCCCTCGGCGATCAGCACGAGCACCGCGCGTT
Organism: Lentzea sp. NPDC060358; assembly: GCF_042725365.1. Taxonomy (NCBI): domain Bacteria; kingdom Bacillati; phylum Actinomycetota; class Actinomycetes; order Pseudonocardiales; family Pseudonocardiaceae; genus Lentzea; species Lentzea sp. NPDC060358. Next base: position 2,146 of record NZ_JBHXCW010000262.1, read on the forward strand.
CGCGTTCGCTGAGCAGGCCGACCTGCTCGGCCGCGCCCGACCCCGCACCGGACCCGAGGTAGCCGTCGACCACGGTCCGGGTGACCTTGGGGGAGAGCACGACGCCGCCGTGGGCGAGGGTGCGCACCATCTGCGCCAGCTGTTCGGGGCCGGTGTCCTTGAGCACGAACCCGGACGCGCCCGTGCGCAGCGCCGTGGCGATGTACTCGTCCGAGTCGAACGTCGTCAGCATCGCCACCACCGGCGGTGGCTTGAGGCCCTGCAGCTGACGCAGGATCGTCAGCCCGTCGACGTCGGGCATGCGGATGTCGAGCAGCACGACGTCGGGTTTGAGCAGGCTGACCTCGCGCACCGCCTGCGCCCCGGTCGGCGTCGCGACCACCTCGATGTCCCCGGCCGCCTGCAGGATGAGGCGGAACCCCGTCCGCACCAGTTCCTCGTCGTCCACGACGACCACCCGGATCATGCGTCACTCCTCTGTGGATCTGTCCACGTGCAGTCTCCCCAGTGCCCGCGCGGGCCCGCATCCGGGAGCGGGCAGGTCACCCCTCGTCGTCGCCGAAGAACTCGTCCGCGACACCGCCCAGCGCCATGCCGCCGAGCACACCGCCCGCGACACCGGCCGCGCCGGCGGCGAGCATGCCGCCCGTGCCGCCCCCACGTCGCTGGTCCTGCTGGTGGTGGTCGCCGTGACCGGGCCAGCCGCCGAACGCGGGGTTCGCAGCGGAACGCGCGGCGACCTGCGTGAGCCACGCGTCAATGGCGGACGCCCAGTCGGTGGTCTGCGCCTCCTGGTGGGAGACCCGGAGGTGCCCGGTGGTGTCTCCGCCGGAGCTGAACCCGCCGCGCCGGTCGGCCTCGAGGATCACGTGCAGCACGTGCTCGGTGGCGACGAAGGTCAGGTCGACCTGGCCGACCCTGCCCGCGAACTGCCCCGGCGGGAAGAACGCGAGTTCCTGGTAGCAGCCGAGCTCGTGCGAAACCCCGGGCAGGTGTCCTGTCCCGACACTCGTGCCGCGGAACGAGAAACCGAGCTGCCCAAAGGCGTCCAGCACCTTGTTCTGCGACGGCAGCGGACCCACCAGGACCGTGTCGAGGTCCCCCTTGTCGCGAGCGCCCGCGATGACCAGCTCGGTGCGCACGCCCACGCTCATCCCCGGCAGTGCCGAACCCCCGACCGCGGTGATCGGCGTCTCCCACGGCAGCACCAGCTGGAACGGAACCGGCACCAGCTGACCCGCCGGCACCCGCAGGCCCTGCTGCACCACCGACCGGAAGAACTCCGCGCCGTCACCGCGCTCGTCGTCGTGGCCGAAGGAGAAGCCGCCGCCCTCGACCCGGGTCACGAGGGACAGCACGACCTGGCCGATCTCGGCGTCCGAGCTGCCGCCCCGGATGCGGACCTGTCCGGTGACAGGCTGGCCGGGCACGGCGTGCGGCGAGTCCAGCACGGTGTCGACCGACGGGCCGCCGATGCCGAAGGCACTCAGCATCCGGTTGAACATGAGAAGCTCCCCTCCTGGGACTGACTGGCCGAACCTGTGACGCGTCCCAGTGTTGTGAGCCGCCGGCCCCGCTCCCCCTGCCGGACGTCCGGAACGACCCGATACCCGGCTGGACCCGGCCCCGCCGGTCGGCGGGGTCTTCCGGCCACGTGACCGGGTCACCGTTCGTCCGCGGGAGTCCACCCTTGGTGCCGAGTACCTGTTCTCGGTTCCCTTGGGGAGTTCATGTCCTTTCTGACCGATGCCCTCGAGGGGCTCGCCGGTCTGCCGCAGCCCGCCGTGCTGGCGGTGACGGGTGCGTTGACGTTGGCTGAGTGCACGCTGGGGGTGGGGTTTCTGGCGCCGGGGGAGACGGCGTTGCTGCTGGCGTCCACGACGGTGACGACAGTGCCCCGGTTCGTGGTGATGTGGCTGGTGGTCACGGTGTGCGCGGTCGCGGGCGACAGCATCGGCTATTACCTCGGGCGTCGCTACGGCTATCGGCTGCGCGACAGCCGGATGGTGCGCAGGATGGGGCAGCAGCACTGGGACAGGGCGGGGGAGTTGTTGCGGCGGCGGGGTGCGTGGGCGGTGTTCGTCGCCAGGTTCCTGCCGGTGGTGCGGACCTTGGTGCCGGCGTCGGCGGGTGCGTCGAAGCTGGAGTACCGGCGGTTCCTGCCGGCGTCGATCGCGGGTGCGGCGTGCTGGGCGGCGTTGCACATCGGCATCGGGTCGGCCGCGGGGGCGTCGGCGAAGTACGTCGAGTCGGTGTTCAGCGGGGCGATGTGGGTCGTGCTGGGCGTCGCGGTGGCAGTCGGCGTCGTCGTGGTGCTGCGTCGGCGCAGGCAGGCCGCTGCAACCGGGAAGAAGGAGCTGGAAGAAGTCGGGTGATCGCCGGTGCGCATCCGCACGGATCCCGGTCGGCGGATCGCACCGTGAACGGACAACCCACCGGACAGAGGTGCCGCCACACGTGGACGGCGGGAGTTCACTGCTGGTTCGCTGATCTGGCCAACCCCTGCCAACCCCAGTCGATGGGAGTTGATCGATGGTGTCCGGAGTCCGTCGGATCGCCGCGCTCGTAGCGGCGGCCGCACTGATCGCCAGCGGGACCACGACCACGGCGAGCGCGCTCGCGAAGACCGGGCCGGTTTCCGTGGCCTACGTCGAGGTCAACAACAACAGCATGCTCAACGTGGGCAAGTACGCCCTGAGCAACGGCAGCGGCAACGCCTTCGACATCGGCGTGATCTTCGCCGCCAACATCAACTACAACGTCTCGACCAAGTCGGCCTACCTGTACTTCAACCCGAACGTGCAGCGGGTGCTGGACAACGTGGCCACCCAGGTCCGCCCGCTGCAGGCCAAGGGCATCAAGGTCACCCTCTCGGTCCTGGGCAACCACGAGGGTGCCGGGTTCGCCAACTTCCCGACCAAGCAGTCCGCCGAGGCGTTCGCGAAGCAGCTGGCGGACACCGTGACCCGGTACGGGCTGGACGGCATCGACTTCGACGACGAGTACTCCGAGTACGGCAAGAACGGCACCGGCCAGCCGAACGCGAGCTCGTTCGTCCACCTGGTCACGGCGCTGCGCGCGGCGATGCCCAACAAGCTCATCACCCTCTACAACATCGGCCCGTCGGCGACGCGGCTGTCCTACGGGGGCGTCGACATCACGTCGAAGTTCGACTACGCCTGGAACCCCTACTACGGCACGTGGAGCCCGCCGGGCATGGCTCTGCCCAAGTCCCGGCTCTCGCCCGCGGCCGTCCACATCAACTCGACGTCCACCTCCACCGCCGCCAGCTTCGCGAGGCGGACGGTGAGCGAGGGCTACGGCGTCTACCTGACCTACAACCTCGGTGCCGGCGACTCGCACACCTACATCTCCTCCTTCACCAGGGAGCTCTACGGCTCCGACACCCGCTACACCGGATAGCGGCCGCCACCGGGACCCGGTACCACGCCGGTCCGGGTCCCGAGCGTGGTGAGGAACTGGACCATCGTGTTGCGTGTCCTGTGTGGACAGTGCTGCGCGGACCCCGGTGGTGGCCGAACCGAGTTCGTGCTCGCGCCAAGACGGAAGCTTTCGGTAGCGTCGGTCTCGTCAGCGAAGTGACCTGAGCCGATCGAACCGCGAGCGGTGGGCGTGAGGAGTTGGTCCGCGGATGTCCGCTGAAGTGATCCAGGTGCCACTGCACCGGGAGCTCGACGCGCTGTTCGGCCAGCACACGACGGCCGGACACGCACGGGCCCTGGTCTACGGCGTCGCCGACCGGGACGGGCTGGCGCACTCGGCCGGTTTCGGGGAGGTCGACGACCACGGCCGTGTTCCCGACGCGGACGTGCTCTTCCCGATCGCGTCGATGTCGAAGAGCTTCGTCGCCTGTGCCGTGCTGATCGCCCGCGACCGGGGCGTCCTGTCCCTGCACGACCCGATCACCCAGCACATCCCCGAGTTCGTCCTCACCGGTGACCAGCGGGACGTTCCCACGATCGAGATGCTCCTGGGCATGTGCGGCGGCCTCACCGAGGACAACTCCTGGGTGGACCCGTTCATCAACACCCCCACCGAGGACCTCCTCGCCCGCGTGTCGAAGGGCGTTCGGCTCAGCCATCCGCCGGGTGCGGTCTTCGAGTACTCCAACCTCGGTTTCACGCTGGCCGGCCTGGCCCTGAGCCGGGCAACGGGCAAGCCCCTCGCGCAGTTCCTCACGGAGGAACTGCTGCAGCCGCTGGGCCTGACGTCCACGTTCTGCGACACGGCGGTGCCCGCTCACCTCCCGCGCGCCGTCGGCTACTCGCTGGACGCGGAGGGGAACTGGGTCGCCTACCCGCCGCAGACCTCGGACGCGTTCCTCGCCGCCGGCGGGCTGGTGAGCACCGTGCGCGACCTGGCGAAGTGGATCACCTGGCTCGGCTCCGCGCTGCGGCCCGAGCGCGCCGGCGACATCCCGGTGCTGAGCCGCCTGTCCAGGCGGGACCTGCAGCGCGTGCGCGTGTTCGTGCCGCCGTCGGTGAGTGTGGCGGGGATCGGGCAGGCCCGGCTGAGCTCCAGCGGATACGCCCTCGGCCTGGAGGTCACGACCGACCTGCATCGCGGGACCGTCATCTCGCACGGCGGCGGACTTCCCGGTTTCTGGCTAGCCATGGCCTGGCACCCCGAAACGGGCCACGGCGTGGTGGTCCTGACCAACGGCAACCGGGGCAACCCGCGCGGGCTCTGCGCCGAAGCACTCGGGCGCACGCTGACCCACCACCAGGCCCCCGCGGCCACCGCCGCGCTGTGGCCGGAGACGGTCACGCTCCGCGAGCGGGCCGAGGCCCTGATCCGCCACTGGGACGACTCCGCGGCTGCCGCGATCTTCGCCGAGAACGTCGACTTCGACCGCCCGCTGGCGCACCGCCGTGCCGAGATCGCCCGGCTCTCGGCCGAGGTCGGCCCCCTGCTCGACGCCCGCCCGTCCGCTGTCGTCTCGGCCTCCACCGCCGCCGACATCACCTGGTCGATTCCGGCGGAACGCGGCGAGCTGCTGTGCATGATCCACCTGACCCCGGTGGAGCCGGCGCGCATCCAGGAGTTCGTCGTGAAAGCCGTTCCCGCCGGCCGGCCTCGCACCGCCGCTGCCACGGACATCTCGCTCCAGCGCCGTCTCGGCGACGCCTACCTCACGTCGGCGGCCAACGTCCGGGTCCGGTTCCCGGACTCCGCTCGCGAATGACGGGGGCGGCCCACATCGCGGGATGTACGGCCCCGGAACGGCGTTTGACCGGGTCGACGGCGGGTAGTCGCGTTCGTGCGGACGCGTCGGTGGGAATTACCTGTCGGCATCGGGACGGTGTTGCTCGCCCTGGTGCTGACCGGGGTGTGACCGACGACGTCCAGCCAGTTCAGGTCCGCCGTGGAGACGGACGTCCAGGACGCGGTGTCCGCCGCCGGGACGGCCGTTCTCGTCGGGAGAACCGCGTTGCTGGGCAACAGTGTCGGGGCCTTCGAGTCCACCGCCCTCGACGACGCGCGCAAGTCGGTGGCCACGGCGGCCGCGGACGTCCTGGAGCTCGAGGTGCCCGATTCGGGGTCGCGTGAGCTGCGTGACCGGGTCGTGCCCCCGGTGCAGGAAGCGGCCCGGCTGATCGGCGATCTGCAGGCAGGGCTCGCGGACGGGGACCGGCGGGCGGCCGCCGCAGCGGTGGACGGACTCACCAGAGCGGGTGAGGAGCTGGCGGGGGTGCTGCGGTGAAGCGGTTCCTCGCCGTCACGCTCGGCATCCTCACGGCGATCGGCGGGTTCGTCGACATCGGTGACCTGGTGGCGAACTCCGAGACGGGCGCCCGGTTCGGCATGCGGCTCGCCTGGGTCGTGGTGGTCGGTGTCATCGGCATCTGCGTCTACGCCGAGATGGCCGGACGGGTCGCGGCGGTCAGCGGACGGCCGGTGTTCGACCTCGTCCGGGAACGGCTCGGGCCGCGGGTCGCGCTGGCCAACCTCGCGGGTTCCTACCTGGTCACGTTGCTGACGCTGGCGGCGGAGATCGGCGGTGTGGCGTTGGCGACCGAGCTCGCCACGAGCGTGCACCACCTGCTGTGGGTGCCGATCGTCGCGTTCGTGCTGTGGGTGGTGCTGTGGCGGGTGAAGTTCGAGCCGATGGAACGGGTCTTCGGCCTGGCCGGGCTCGCGCTCGTGGTGTTCGTGGTCGCCTTCATCGCGCTCGACCCGCCGTGGGACCAGCTGGCAGGGCAGGCGACGAGCTTCGGGCCGCCGGCGGCCGAGGACTGGGGCACCTACGGGTTCTTCGCCGTCGCGTTGTTCGCGGCCGCGATGACACCGTACGAGGTGTTCTTCTTCTCTTCCGGTGTGGTGGAGGAGAAGTGGACACGCCGCGATCTCGCGACCGAACGCGTCAACGTGTTCATCGGCTTCCCGCTCGGCGGACTGCTCTCGCTGGCGATCATGGGGTGCGCGGCCGTGGTCTACCAGCCGGCGGGCATCCAGGTGGACACCCTCGGCCAGACCGCGCTGCCGGTGGCGATGGCCCTGGGCAAGATCGGACTCGTCGTGGTGATCCTCGGCTTCTTCGCCGCCACCTTCGGTGCGGCGCTGGAGACGGGGCTGTCCGCCGGGTACGCGGTGGCGCAGTACTTCGGCTGGCAGTGGGGGAAGCTGGTGCGACCGCGTCAGGCCGCGCGGTTCCACGTCGTGGTGCTCGTCAGCATCCTGCTCGGGGTGGCGATGTTGCTGACCACGGCCGATCCGATCGCGATCACGGAGTACTCGCTGGTGTTCAGCGCGGTCGCGCTGCCGTTGACCTACCTGCCGATCCTGATCGTCGCCAACGACCGCGACTACCTGGGAGATCGCGTCAACAGCCGTGTCACGAACGTGCTGGGGATGACCTACCTGGTGGTCATTCTGGTCGCCGCGATCGCCGCGGTGCCGCTGATGGTCTTCACCGGAATGGGGGGCTGAGCGTGCGCGTCGACTTCGACCTGCTGGACCGCCAGATCGTCGACCTGGACGGCTACCTCGTCGGCAAGGCCGACGACGTCGAACTCGCGGTCGACGCGGATGGCCGCCCGGTCGTGGTGGCGATCCTCGTCGGCCACCACGCTCTGGGCCTGCGCATCGGCGGGGTGCTGGGGCGGTGGATGGCCGCGGTGGCGCGGCGGTTGCACACGACCGGTGATCCGCGGCCGTTGCGGATCCCGATCGACCGGGTCGCCGAGGTCGGCAGCGCGATCCGGCTGGACGTCCGGCACGAGCTGCTGGACACACCGGCGCTCGAGCTGTGGCTGCGCGACCACGTGATCGACCGGATTCCGGGAGCCGCCAATGCTGGCCAGTGACCTGCTGGGACGCTCCGTCAGCGACCGTGCGGGCCGCCCGCTCGGCCGGGTGGCGGACCTGCTCACCGAACAGGACGAGAACGGACGTCACCGGGTCGTGAAGGTGCTCGTCACCCCGCGGTGGCGTGGACGCCTGCTCGGCTTCGAGCGGCCGGGGATCCAGCCGCCGTGGCTGCTCGACCGGCTGTCGGCCCTGCTGCACCGGGGAACACGCGAAGTGCCGTGGGAGGACATCGACTGGTCCTCTCGAGAGGGGTGATTCCGGATGGACGCGCGCGCAGCGGAATCTGCCGAGATCGATGACTGATCCCGTGCCCGGCCTCGACGCGGCTCCGCCTCCGCGGATGGCGACTCTCGTCGTGGACGACGGTTCGGAGATCGCGTACCACCGCTGGGAGCCCGGTCCCGGGGCCGGGCCGCATCCCGTTCCGGTAGTCCTGCAGCACGGGTTCGTGGCGAACACGATGGTGGACTGGGCCGGTACGGGCATCGTGACGGCTCTGACCGCGGCGGGCCGCACGGTGGTCGGGGTCGACGCTCGCGGCCACGGCCGGTCGCAGAAGTCCCCGGATTCCCGCCGCTACGGTGAACCGCGCATGGCACGGGACCTGCGCGCGGTGATCGATCTTCTCGGCGCACCCGAGGTGGATCTCGTCGGCTACTCGATGGGGTCCATCGTCGCGTTGCTCGTCGCGGCGGGGGAACCGAAGGTGCGCAAGCTGGTCGTCGGCGGTGTCGGCGCCGGGGTCGTCGAGGTCGGCGGGGTGGACACGCGGGTGTTGCCCAACGACGTCCTCGCGCAGGCGCTGCTCTG
>NZ_JBHXCW010000263.1:0-10203 GCF_042725365.1 Lentzea sp. NPDC060358
CGCGAGCGGCTCCGGCCCGGGCGGTTCGGGTTCCGGTTCGGGTTCCGGTTCCGCGCGGACCCACACCGTGAAGACGGCCATGGGCGACGTCGACGTCCCCGTGCGCCCGAAGCGTGTCGTGGTCCTGGACACCGGTGAGCTGGACTCCGCGCTCACCCTCGGGGTGCGGCCGGTGGGCGCGACGCACTCGGCGTCGGAGGACGGCTTCCCGTCGTACCTGCCCGCGAGCGGGACGAAGGGCATCGAGGAGGTCGGCGAGATCGCCAACCCTGACCTGGAGACCGTCGCCTCGCTGAAGCCGGACCTGATCCTCACCAGCAAGGTCCGCGACGGCGACCGTTACGAGCAGCTGCGGGCAATCGCCCCGACCGTGATGACGGAGTCCACCGGTACGGCCTGGAAGGAGAACTTCCAGCTGCACGCGGAGGCTCAGCCGAAGCGGCCCGAGATGTAGTCCTCGGTGGCCTGGACGGACGGGTTGGAGAAGATCCGCTCCGTCTCGTCGATCTCGATGAGCTTGCCGGGCTTGCCGACCGCCGCGAGGTTGAAGAACGCGGTGCGGTCCGACACACGGGCCGCCTGCTGCATGTTGTGGGTCACGATGACGATCGTGTAGTCCTTCTTCAGCTCCGTGATCAGGTCCTCGATCGCCAGCGTGGAGATCGGGTCCAGGGCGGAGCAGGGCTCGTCCATCAGCAGCACGTCGGGCTGCACCGCGATGGCGCGGGCGATGCAGAGGCGCTGCTGCTGACCGCCGGAGAGGCCGCCGCCGGGGCGGTCGAGGCGGTCCTTGACCTCGTTCCAGAGGTTGGCGCCGCGCAACGAGCGCTCGGCGACCTCGTCGAGCTCCTTCTTGTTCTTCACGCCCGCGAGCCGCAGGCCCGCCACCACGTTGTCGCGGATGGACATCGTGGGGAACGGGTTGGGGCGCTGGAACACCATGCCGATGGTGCGGCGCACCTCGACCGGGTCCACTGTGGACGCGTAGATGTCCTCGCCGTCGAGCAGCACCTTGCCCTCGACGCGGGCGCCGGGCGCCACCTCGTGCATGCGGTTGAGCGACCGCAGCACGGTCGACTTGCCGCAGCCGGAGGGGCCGATGAACGCGGTGACGTTCTTCGGCGGCACCGCGAGCGAGACGTTCTCCACGGCGTGGAACTTGCCGTAGAAGAGGTTCAGGTCCTTGATGTCGAGTCGCTTGGCCATGTCCGCCCGCTCACTTCGTCTTCGGCGCCAGCGCCCGCGAGATCACGGTCGCCAGGAGGTTGAACAGGGTGATGAGGACGACGAGGGTGATCGCCGCGCCCCAGATGCGGTCGAAGCCCGCCGCCGTCGGGTTGTTGCGCTCGTTCACCATCATCAACGGCAGCGAGGCCATCGGGCCGTCGAAGAGGTTGTAGTTGATGAACGGCGCGTAGGCCGCGAGCACCAGCACCGGCGCGGTCTCGCCCATGACGCGGGCGAGGGCCAGCATGATGCCGGTCAGGATGCCGGACAGGGCGGTCGGGACGACGATCTTCACGATCGTCTTCCACTTCGGGATGCCCAGCGCGTAGGAGGCCTCGCGCAGCTCGTCCGGGACGATCTTGAGCATCTCCTCGGTGGTGCGCACGATGACCGGGACCATGAGCAGCACCAGGGCGAGCGACACGGCGAGCGCGCTGCGGCCGAGGCCGAAGGTCGTGATCCACACCGTGTAGACGAACAGCGCCGCGACGATGGACGGGACACCGGTGAGGATGTCGACCATGAACGTCGTGGCCTTCGACAGGCGCGACCGGCCGCCGTACTCGACGAGGTAGATCGCGATCATGACGCCGATCGGCACGGAGATGACCGCGCAGACGAGGCCCTGGACCAGCGTTCCGTAGATCGCGTGGTACGCGCCGCCGCCCTGCTGGCGGGCGAGCAGCCCGGACATCGACTTCTGCCACCAGTCACCGTCGAGGATGACCGGGAAGCCGCGCTGGACGACGGTGTAGAGCACCCACACCAGCGGGATGATGGCGATCAGGAACGCGCCCCACACGAGTGCGGTGGCGAGACCGTTCTTGATCTGGCGGGACTTGCTGACCGCCTGGAACGTCGGTGGCGTCGCGAGGCGCTGGGGATCCGCGAGATGGGTGCTCACTCGTACTCCTTGCGGCCGGCGACGATCGAGCGCGCGATGGCGTTGACGACGAAGGTCAGCACGAACAGCACCAGACCGGCGGCGATGTAGGCACCGGCCGAGCGCGGGTCGTTGAACTCGGGTGCGGCCAGCGCGATCTTCGACGCGAACGTCGAGCCGCCGTCGAACAGCGACCAGCCGAACGAGCTGGTGGCGGTGCTCAGGATGATCGCGACGGCGATGGTCTCGCCCAGTGCGCGGCCGAGGCCGAGCATCGAGGCGGAGACGTAACCGGCCTTGCCGAACGGCAGGACGGTCGTGCGCACGACCTCCCATTTGGTCGCACCGAGCGCGATGGCGCCCTCGATGTGCATCGTGGGCGTGCGCTCGAAGACCTCGCGGCTGACGGCCGTGATGATCGGCAGGATCATCACCGCGACGACGATGCCCGCGGTGAAGATGGTGCCGCCGAGCTGCACGTTCACGTTGCCCTTGGCGAAGAGCGGGAACCAGCCGAGGTTGCCGATCAGCCACTCGGAGAACGGGAAGAGCACCGGGCCGAGCACGAACAGGCCCCAGAGGCCGAAGACGATCGACGGCACGGCCGCCAGCAGGTCGACGACGTAGGCAAACGGCCGGGCGAGGTTGCGCGGCGCGTACTGCGTGAGGAACAGCGCGATGCCCAGCGCGATCGGCATGGCGATCAGCAGGGCGAGCAGCGCGACCACGACGGTGACGAGCAGCAGGTCCAGGATGCCGAACCGCAGGTTCGACGGGTCCGTGGTGTTCCACTCGCGGCTGGTCAGGAAGTTGACGTTGTCCAGCCCGAGCGACGGGATGGCCTGCAGGACGAGGAACAGGCCGATCGCGCCGATGAGGACGACGATGAAGACACCGGACCCCGTCGCCAGGCCGCGGAAGATGCGGTCGCCCGGCCGGACGTGAGGTGCCTTGGTCGTTTCTGGAGCTTCCGGTGTCGGGGGAATCGGAGCCTCCGAGGCGTGGGGAGCAGCCGCGACGCCCCGCTCCGCTCCGGGTTCACCGGAACGGGCGGGGCGCAGGGCCGCGACGGGATCGTTCATCGCGTCTGTGTCAGCCGAAGTTTCGCATCAACCTCAGGCGATCGCCTTCACGGCGGTCAGGATCTTGTCCTGGAACGCCTTGGGCAGCGGCACGTAGCCGGCCTCGGCGAGCTGGGCCTGACCGGTGGTGGCGGCGACGGTGAGGAACGCCTTGACGGCCTTCGCGGTGTCGGCGTCGTAGCCCTTCGAGCACACGATCTCGTAGGTCGCGAGCAGCAGCGGGTACGCGCCGGCGGCCTTGGTGCCGTAGATCGAGTCGAGGTCGAGCACGAGGTCGTTGCCCTGGCCCTTGACCTTGGCCTCGTCGATGGCCTTGCCGGCCGACTCGGCGGTCAGCTCGACGGCGCCGGCACCGGCGTCGATCTTGGCGATCGAGAGCTTGTTGTCCTGCGCGAAGGACCACTCGACGTAGGTGATCGCACCGTCGATGGAGCCGACGGCCTGCGCGACACCGGCGGACTTCTCCTTGCCCTCGCCGACACCGCCCTTGAACTGCTTGCCGTCACCCTTGGTCCAGCCACCGGCGACCTTGAGGTACTTCTGGAAGTTGTCGGTGGTGCCCGACTCGTCCGAGCGGTAGATGACCGCGATGTCCTTGTCCGGCAGGGACGCGGAGCCGTTCAGGGCCTTGATGGCCGGGTCGTTCCACTTCTTGACGGCGCCGGAGAAGATCGCGGCGGTCGTCTTGGCGTCGAGGACGAGGCTGTCCACACCCGACACCTTGAAGCCGATGGCGACGGGGCCGAAGACCATGGGCAGGTTCCAGGCCGGGTTGGTCTGGCAGCGCTTGGCGGCGGCCTCGGTCTCGGCGCCCTCCTTCAGCGCGGAGTCGGAGCCGCCGAAGTCGACCTGGCCCGCGTTGAAGTTCTTCACGCCCGCGCCGGAGCCCGACGGGTTGTACGCGACGTTCACGCCGGGGCAGGCGGCCTGGTAGGCCTGGACGAACGCGTCGACCGCGTTCTTCTGCGCGGAGGAACCCTCGGCGTTCAGGTTGGTCTTGCCACCGCACTCGACCGGAGCGGAGGCACCGCTGGTCGGCGTGCTGCCGCCCGCGGCCGTGTTGTTGTCGCTGCCACACGCACCGAGCAGCAGCGCGCTGGCCGTGACGAGGCCGAGCACGGCACCGTGCCGCTGGATCTTCACCTTGGTCCTCCACCTTGCGGAAGCAGTAGCGGTTTCGCGACGGACGTCGCCGCTCGCTACGGAAGGTAGGTAGCCAGAGTGGACAGACCCCCTAGACAAGGTGAACGAGAAGTGAACACCGAACGGGAAGTGACGGGTCACACGGCCGAACGAGTGAGTACGTGACCAGGGCGTATGCGTTTTGTGACGGTACGTTGACTACCGCGCGTACTGGACGTCGGCATCCCAAAGGGTGAAGCCGAGCTTCGTGTAGACGCGGACCGCCGCGGTGTTGTCCGACTCGACGTAGAGCATGACCTCGGCGACGCCGCGTTCGCGCAGGTGGTGCAGGCCGGCGAGGGTCAGCGCCTTGCCGAGACCACCGCCCTGGCTGTCCGGGTCGACGCCCACGACGTAGACCTCGCCCAGTTCGGGCGTGTGGACCTTCGTCCAGTGGAAGCCCAGCATCTTGTCCTCGGCGTCGAACGCGAGGAGGAACCCCTCGGCGTCGAACCAGTCCTCTTCTTCCTTCGCCCGGACGTCCTCGATGGACATCGCGCCCTGCTCGGGGTGCCAGTCGAAGGCGCGGTGGTTCACGTAGACGACCGCGGCCTCGTCCTGACCGGGGACGAACGCCCGGATCGTCACGCCGTCGGGCAGCTTCGGCTCGGGGAGGTCGCCGTCGAACCGCAGCCGCATGCGCAGCAGTTCGCGGACCTTGCCCAGGCCCAGCTTCTCCGCGAGCTCGGCGGCGCCGGGACGGCCGCCGTGCGACCAGATCCGCAGGCCTTCCTGCGGGAGCGCTTTCACCAGGGCGGTGCCCATGCCGCGGCGGCGGTGCGCGGGGTGCACGGCGAGCTCGGCGACCTTGTTGCCGTCCGCGTCACCGAGCAGGTCGACGTGGGCGTAGCCGGCGAGTTCGCCGTCGAGGTGCGCGAGGAGGTGCCTGCTGCCGGTGGCGCCGGGGCGCATCCGCAGCCGCACGGCCTCGCCGACCGGCGCCACGCCGTCGGCCTCCTGCGCCGCGGAGAGCAGCTGCCCCACCTCGGCGGCCTGCTCGGTCGTCAGCTCGTCGAACCAGCTCAGTTGCGCCACGCAGGCGAACCTACCGGGTGATCAGCTGCTCATCCAGGACGCGGACGGCGTCGTCGATCTCGCTCACCTCGGCCGGGCGGCGCGAGGAGCCGGGACGCGGCGGGCGGACGAACTTGTAGCCCACGTTGCGGACCGTGCCGATCAGCGCCTCGTGCTCGGGGCCGAGCTTGGCGCGCAGCCGTCGCACGTGGACGTCGACGGTGCGGGTGCCGCCGAAGAAGTCGTAGCCCCAGACCTCCTGCAGCAGCTGGGCGCGGGTGAAGACCCGGCCGGCGTGCTGGGCGAGGTACTTGAGGAGCTCGAACTCCTTGTAGGTGAGGTCGAGCGGGCGGCCCTTGAGGCGCGCGGTGTAGGTGGCCTCGTCGATCACCAGGTCGCCGAGCTGCAGCGCGCCGTCGCCACCGGGCTGGGTGGAACCGCGGCGCGAGCGCACCAGGCGCAGGCGGGCGTCGACCTCGGCGGGGCCGGAGGTCGGCAGCAGGATCTCGTCGACCGACCAGTCGGAGTTGACGGCCACCAGGCCGCCCTCGGTGACGACGGCCACCACGGGCACGTCGACGCCGGACGAGTCGAGCAGGCGGCACAGCGAGCGGGCGCCGGCCAGGTCGGTGCGGGCGTCGACCAGCACGATGTCGTGGGGTCCCGCCTCGAGGAGCGCGGAGACCTCGGGACGCAGCGGGCGGACCGCGTGCGGGAGCAGTGCCAGCGCGGGCAGCACGGCCTCCGGGTCGGGGTCTGTCGTCAGCAGAAGCACGTCGATGCTCATCGCGGCGCCCTCCAAGTCGGCCGTGGTCAGGTCACCTCGACCAGACCAGCGGCGTACGGTGACCGGGCCCCGTTGCCTGCGGATGACGGAGACGATACCGGTGCACCCCGAGAAAGTCCCAGGTCAAGAAGCCGTGCTCACAGTTGTTTCCACAAGCGTCACGCCTGTTACATCCATGTCACACGACGGAGTGCGCCTGCGGGGCGTCCACCACAGGGGCGACAGCGGCCTCGCTTTCGTTGTGGGACACGGGTTCACGAACAACGTGAGCAAGCCGTACGTGGCCCGCGTGCTGGCCAGGCTGGCGCGCCGGGGAGGTGTCGTCGCGTTCGACTTCCGCGGCCACGGGCGGTCGGGCGGGCGTTCCACGGTCGGCGCGGACGAGGTCCACGACATCGAGGCGGCGGTGCGCAAGGCACGGGAGCTGGGCTACGCGAAGGTCGCCACGGTCGGGTTCTCGATGGGCGCCTCGATCGTCCTGCGGCACGCCGCCCTCGGGGACACCAGGCCGGACGCCGTCGTGTCGGTGAGCGGGCCGGCCAGGTGGTGGTCGCGTGAGACCGCTCCCATGCGCCGGGTGCACTGGTTGCTCGAACAGCCCCACGGCAAGCTGGCCGCGCGGGCGATGGGGGTTCGGCTCGGCGGCGGCTGGGTACAGGCGCCGGAGAGCCCGCTGGAGGTGGTGGGGCGCATCACGCCGACCCCACTGCTGATCGTGCACGGTGACCTGGACCACTATTTCGGGGTGGAGCACGCCAGGTCGTTGCACCGCGCGTCCTCGGGACATGGCGAGTTGTGGATCGAGAAGGGCATGCGGCACGCCGAATCGGCCTCGACTCCCGACCTGGTAGACCGGATGGCGGCGTGGACCGCCGCGAAGATCGAGCACTGAACCCGAAGGACGAGGGATGACTGCAGGGTTTTCCGGACAGACCCCGGCCCGCGCCAGGCCGAAGAAGAAGTCGCGGCGCGGCAAGTTCCTCATCATCACGGTGATCGTGCTGGGCGTGCTGCTCGTCGCGGCCGACTTCGCGCTGGCGGCGGCGGGCGAGTACCAGATCGCCCAGCGGATGCGGGAGAAGCTGCAGCTCAACGAGGACCCGGCGGTGCGGATCAACGGGTTCCCGTTCATCCTGCAGGCGCTGCGCGGCGACTACCAGCACGTCGAGATCCGCGCGTACGGCGTGCCGATCAAGGACGAGCAGCAGGGCGTCGACCTGCGCGACCTCGACGTCGAGGCCGACCTCCTGCACACCCGCGTGGAGCTCTCGGACCTGTTGGCGGGCAACGTCTCCAAGGCGACCATCGACACGGTCAGGGGCAGCGTGCGGATCAAGGCGCTCGACCTGAACCGGCTCGCGAACCAGGTGACGCCGTTCGACAAGCTCTCGATCGAGCCGGACAACCGCGTCGCCACGCCCGCGCCCGCCGACCCCAAGGCGCCCAAGACGACCGCCGCGATCAAGCTCTCCGGCGAGACCAACGTCGCGGGCAAGGTCGTCACGCTCACCGCGTACGGCCAGATCGCCCTGGTCAGCGGCGCGATCCAGATCAACATCGACGACATCGAGCTGAACGACGCCTCACTGAAGCAGATCATCCCGCAGCTGCGCCAGGCGCTCGCGATCAAGATCGATCCCGGCACGCTGCCGTTCGGCGCGACGCCCACCGCCGTCGAGGTGGAGAGCGGTTCGTTCAAGCTGAGCGGCGAGATCGCGGATGTACCGTTGACCCAGCGATGACCGGTGTGTGGGCACTCCTGGGCGCGCTGGCCGTGGCCGGCGCGATCGGTGTGCTGCTCAAGCTCAGGGAGGGCCGCATCTCCTCGCGCGCCACGACTTCCGCCGACCTGCCCGCCCCCGTGCGCGACCTGCTCGCGCCGGGGGTGACGCTGGTCCAGCTCTCGACGACGTTCTGCGCGCCGTGCCGGCACGCGAAGGTGGTCCTGCGCGACCTGGCCGAGCGCACCGACGGCCTGACCCACGCCGAGCTCGACGTCACGAACCTCCCGGACGTCACCACCCGGCTCGGCGTCATGCGCACCCCGACGACGCTCGCGCTCGCGGCCGACGGGACCGAGCTGCTGCGCGTCGGCGGCGTGCCGAAGCGCGACTCGTTGCTGGCCGCGTTGCGCCCGCATTTGCCCTAATCCGGTCGGGTGAACCTGCGTTGTTCCACCAGATGGACACACCTCCCGGACCGAGGGATTGGGAGCTACCCTCGCTGGCATGACCATGCTGCTCACGAAGCGACGCGCGGTTGACCTGTGCCGCGTGCGCAGCAGCCTGTGTCGCACGACGAGCTGACTGGGCCGCTTGACGCTCGTCAGCTACCTCTGCCGGACTGAATGCACTCGTCCGTCTGCCCGGAGGTCGTCGTGCCCAAGGACTCCCCTGTAGATCCGCGCGGACCGCGCTTCTCCGCCTGGATGACCACGGTCGTCCTCGCGGTCGTGCTGCTCACCGGCTGGTGGCGACTGCTCGCCGCCCAGACGGTGCTCTTCGCGATGTGCGCGTTCGTCTCGCTGAAGCTCAACCCGTGGGGACACGTCTACCGCTACGCGATCCAGCCGCGCCTCACCCCGGCCACCGAGCGCGAGAACGCCGCCCCGCTGCGGTTCGCGCAGGGCGTCGGTTTCGTCTTCGCACTGATCGGCACCCTCGGTTACGCCACCGGCCTCACCACCCTGGGCGTGGTCGCGACCGGCACGGCACTGGTGGCAGCGCTGCTCAACGCGGCGGTGGGCCTGTGCCTGGGGTGCGAGATGTACCTGCTGCTGCGCCGATTCACCCCCGCAAACGCCCGCCCGCAATGAAGACACACGCACTACTACAGGAGCAACTTCCCATGAGCCGTGAGAACGTGCTGGTCTCGGCCGCCTGGTCCGAGGAGAACCTCCAGACGCCCGGCGTCGTCTTCGCGGAGGTCGACGAGGACACCACCGCGTACGACGGCGGGCACATCCCCGGCGCCGTGAAGATCGACTGGAAGAACGACCTCCAGGACCCGGTGCGCCGCGACTTCGTCGACCGCGAGGGCTTCGAGAAGCTGCTCTCGGCCAAGGGCATCTCCAACGACGACACCGTCGTCCTCTACGGCGGCAACAACAACTGGTTCGCCGCCTACGCCTACTGGTACTTCAAGCTCTACGGCCACCAGAACGTGAAGCTGCTCGACGGCGGCCGCAAGAAGTGGGAGCTCGACGGCCGTCCCCTGGACAAGGACGAGGTGGTGCGCGAGACCACCTCCTACTCCGCCCAGGAGCAGGACCTCTCGATCCGCGCGTTCCGCGACGAGGTCGTCGAGGCCATCGGCAACAAGAACCTGGTCGACGTGCGCTCCCCCGACGAGTTCTCGGGCAAGCTCCTCGCCCCGGCCCACCTCCCGCAGGAGCAGGCCCAGCGCGGCGGCCACATCCCGTCCGCGGTGAACGTCCCGTGGTCGAAGGCGGCCAACGAGGACGGCACGTTCAAGTCCGACGACGAGCTCCGCGCCCTCTACGCCGAGGCGGGCTTCGACGGCAGCCGCAAGACCATCGCCTACTGCCGCATCGGCGAGCGCAGCTCCCACACCTGGTTCGCCCTGCGCGAGCTGCTCGGCCACGAAGACGTGAAGAACTACGACGGGTCCTGGACCGAGTACGGCTCGCTCATCGGCGTGCCGATCGAGCTCGGTTCCGGCAAGGAGGCCTGAGACATGAGCGACGGCTGCGGCGCCCCCGTGCAGGGCGGCACGATCGAAGTCTCGACGACGGAAACGGTCCTGGAGGGCAAGGTCCTCTCCGCGGGCACCCCGGTGGGCGGCGCGTTCGTCCGCCTGCTGGACTCGACCGGCGAGTTCACCGCCGAGGTCGTCTCCTCCCCGGAGGGCGACTTCCGCTTCTTCGCGGCCCCCGGCTCCTGGACGGTGCGAGCGCTGCACCGCACGGGCAACGGCCAGGCGGCCGTCTCGGCCGAGGGTCCCGGCGTGCACGCGGTGGAGATCGCGGTCGCCTAGAACCCGCTCTCGGGCCCCGGCGGTGCATGCAC
>NZ_JBHXCW010000264.1:0-10150 GCF_042725365.1 Lentzea sp. NPDC060358
ATCCGGCGCGAGATCGCCGAGCTCTCGACCAGCGACGAGCCGTGGAACGTGCCGGGGTACAGGCGCAGCTCGGTCGGCACCCCGGCGTGCGCGAGGCGGCGGGCGTACTCGAGGCCCTCGTCGCGCAGCGGGTCGTACTGGCAGGTCGTCACGAACGCGGGCGGCAGGCCGGACAGGTCGGTGGCGCGGGCCGGGGCGGCGTAGGGCGACACGTCCGCGCCGCCCGGTTCCGCTCCCAGGTACGCGGTCCAGCTGTAGATCGCGTTCGGGCGGTTCCACAGCGGGGTGTCGGTGTAGTCCGTCATCGACTCGGTGGCGAGCCGGTCGTCGACCTCGGGGATGCCGAGCAGCTGGAAGCACAGCCGGGGGCCGCCGCGGTCGCGGGCGAGCAGGGCGGTCGCCGCCGCGAGGCCGCCGCCGGCGCTCTCCCCGGCGATGCCGAGCCGTTCCGGGTCGATGCCCAGCTCGGTGGCCTTCTCCGCGACCCACCTCAGCGCCGCGTAGCAGTCCTCGACGGGAGCGGGGAAGGGGTGCTCGGGGGCGAGCCGGTAGTCCACCGAGACGATGACGATGCCGAGCTCGTCCGCGAGGCGCAGCACCTGGGCGTGGAACATGTCCAGGTCTCCGAGGACGAACCCGCCGCCGTGGACGTGGAGCAGGCCCGGCACCGGGCCCCGGCGGTTCGCCGGGGAGTACACGCGCACCGGCACGTCCGGCGCGTCGGACGGACCGGGCACCGTGATGTCGCGGACCTCGACGGGGTTCGCCGGTTCGTAGGCGGGCACCAGGTCCTGCAGCTGCGACTGCTGGGCACGGGCGGCCAGCAGCGCCTCGTAGTCCCGCAGCGCCGTCTGCGGCAGCATGTCGAGCCAGGGCAGCAGTTCGGGGTCGACGTCGTAGCTCATGGAGCGATCCTCGGCTCGGAACGGGCGTGCGGGCAGCCGACGGGTGGCGGGCGTTCGGGCCCTCGGACCAGCCACCTGTCGGGGCTATGGTGACGGGATGAGAGGCCTGCTGCTGAGGTTGTCCGGGCTGGACGCCGACGCCGAGAGCGCGGTGCGGGTGATCGGGTTCTTCGACCGCCTGATCACCGAACGCGCCGGCCTGGACGCGCTGGTGCGCAGCACGTCCGAGCTCGCCGGCTGCCCGGTCGGCCTGCACGCGCCCGGCCAGGGCCTCGGCCTGCGCGCGGACTCCGGCGGTGCCGTCACGACCGGCCCGGTGCCCGCGCGGGCGTCGATCCGCGCGCTGGAGGGCGGCGTGTGCGTCTGGGCGGCCCGCGAGGGCGACCCGGCGCCGCTGGACGACATGCTGCTGGAACGGTTCGCGATCGCCGCCGCAGTGCTGCTGGAGCACTCCAGCGTGCCGCTGCCGGAGCTCGGGGACCCCGCGCTGGTCGAGCTCGTGCTGTCGGAAAGCGCGGGCACGGCGGAACGGTCGCGCGCCCTGCACCTGCTCGGCATCGACGCCGGCAGCCCGGTGCGCGTGCTGGCCGCGACGGGGCAGGTGCCGGGCCGGTCCGTGGTGCTGGACCGGTCGGAGGCGCTGGGCGAGGTCCGCGCGGTGCTGAGCGCCGAGGTCCCGGAGGTGCCCGGCAGGCTCGGGGTAGGGCCGCTGCTGCCGGCGATCGACGCGGCGCGGTCGTGGCGGGCCGCGCGGACGGCGCTGCGGTACACCTCGGACGGCGATCCCGTGGTGTGGTGGGAGAAGCTCGGCGGCCTCGCCGTGCTCGCCGACGTCGGCCCGGCGGAGGTCGCGGCGCTGCCGGACGTGCGCGCGCTCGACCGGCTCGGCGCGGAACCGGGCATGATCGCGCTGCTGGACGCGTTGTGCGCCACCGGATCGGTGCGCAAGGCGGCCGTGCTGGTGCACCGCCACCACAGCACGATGACGACCCGGCTGACCCGCGCGGAAGCCGTCCTCGGGTTCGGGCTGGACGAGGCTCCCGGCCGGTTCCGGCTGCACCTCGCCCTGGTGCTGCGGCGGTTGCGGGACAACGCGGCTACCGGCTGACCGGCGCCCGCCACAGCCCCACGAGCGCGTCGACCAGCCCGGTGGCCGCGTCGTGCCAGCTCGCCCGCGGCGTCGGCGTGCCCTCGGCGAGCGCGCGCTCCCGTTCGGCGAACATGTGCACGAGCAGCTGCCGCGCCATGTCGTGGCGTTCGGCCCGCACGTCGTCCGGCAGGTCCGCGAGGCACGCGTTCAGGCCCGCCGAGATCCGCACCTGCGACGGCGAGGACCGCGTCTCGTCGACGATGATCGGCCGCAGCGTCGGGTCGGTCATCACCTGCGCGCCGAACCGCGCGAACCACGTCGGGCTGCCGACGGCGTCGAGGTGCTCGGTGAGCGGGAGGACGAGGCAGTGCAGCCAGTCGCGCAGGTCGGGCTCGGCGCCCAGTTCGGAGATCCGCCGCTGCCGGATCTCCTCGACCTGGGCGAAGTGCTTGCGCGCGATGGCCCGCACGAGGTCGGCCTTCGTGCCGAAGTGGTAGCCGACGGCGGTGTTGTTGCCCTGCCCGGCGGCCTCGCTGATCTGCCTGTTCGACACGGCCAGCACGCCGTGCTCGGCGAAGAGGCGCTCCGCCGCGGTCAGGATCAGCTCACGGGTGGCGTGCGCCCGCTCGGTCCGGGCCGGACTGTCGATCTTGCTCATCACGCCACCATCTTCCCCCTGGAGCCGGTCCGGACAACACGGACATCATCCGGCCGCTCCAGATTAAGTCAAGTGACTGACTTAGAATCGGTGGGTGCTCCTCGAAGAGACGCGTCCCGTGACGCGCCCCAACGTCGTCGTCGCCGTGCTCGCGATGGGCGGCATCGTCGTCTCCCTGATGCAGACCCTCGTCATCCCGCTGCTGCCGAGGTTCCCGCAGCTCCTGGGCTCGTCCCCCGGTGACACCACCTGGGTCGTCACCGCGACCCTGCTGGCCAGCGCGGTCGCCACGCCCGTCGTCGGCCGTCTCGGCGACATGGTCGGCAAGCGCCGCATGCTGCTCGTCAGCCTGGTCATGGTCGTCGTGGGCTCGGTGATCGGAGCGCTCAGCGACTCGCTGCTCCCCCTCGTCGTGGGCCGCGTGGTGCAGGGCATGGCGGTCGGGGTGATCCCGCTCGGCATCAGCATCATGCGCGACGAGCTGCCCCGCGAACGGCTGGCGGGCGCGACCGCGCTGATGAGCGCGTCGCTCGGGGTCGGTGGCGCGCTCGGCCTGCCCGCGGCGGCGCTGCTGGTCGAGCAGAGCGACTGGCACATGCTCTTCTGGACCTCGGCCGCGGCGGGCGCGCTGGCGCTGGTCGCCGTGCTGGTCTGGGTGCCGGAGTCGCCGGTGCGCAGCGGCGGCCGGTTCGACTTCCCCGGCGCGCTCGGGCTCTCGGTCGCGCTGGTCTGCCTGCTGCTCGGCGTGTCGAAGGCGTCCACGTGGAGCGGCGGCACGGTCACGGGCCTGTTCGCCGCCACGGCGGTCGCCCTGGGCCTGTGGGGCTGGTGGGAGCTGAGGTCCGCGCAGCCGCTGGTCGACCTGCGCACGACGGCCCGCCGCCAGGTGCTGCTGACCAACATCGCGTCGGTGTCGTTCGCGTTCGCCCTGTTCGCGCAGTCGCTGGTGCTGCCGCAGGTCCTGCAGCTGCCGGCCGGGACGGGGCACGGGCTCGGGCAGTCGTTGCTCGTCACCGGCCTGGTGCTGGTGCCGTCGGGCCTGGTCATGATGCTCATGGCACCGGTGTCCGCGCGGGTGTCCAACGAGCGGGGCCCGCGCGTCACGCTGATCCTGGGCGCGCTCGTGGTCGCACTCGGCTACGGCGCGGGCATCTTCATGCTGACCGCGATCTGGCAGCTCGTGGTGGTCTCCGCCGTGATCGGCGCCGGCATCGGCCTCGGCTACGGCGCGATGCCCGCCCTGATCATGGGCGCCGTGCCGGCGTCGGAGACGGCCGCGGCCAACAGCCTCAACACGCTGATGCGCGCGATCGGCACGTCGGTCTCGAGCGCGGTGGCGGGCGTCGTGCTCACGCAGGTGGCCGCGCCGGGCAGCTTCCAGCTGATCATGGGCCTGGGGGCCGCGACCGCGCTGGTGGCGGTGGCGATCGCGGCCTTCCTCCCGTCGGCGCGCCGGGTCAGCTGAAGAACCGCGTGATCTCGCGGGCGACGAGGTCCGGCTGCTCCTCGGCGAGCCAGTGGCCGGACCCGTCGACCCGGACGAGCTCGAACTGGTTCGCGACGGCTGGCAACGTCGCGGCGAACTGGTCGTAGGACGAGACCGAGGCGAGCCCGAGCACCGGCGGCGCGAGCTTCGCGTAGGTCTTGCCGTCCGCGATGTCCTGGTGGAACGCCTGGTACCAGCCGTTGGTCGCGCGGATCGCCTCCGCCGAGTCGTAGGCCCGCGTGTAGATCTGCCGCGACCGCTCGTCGATCGCGGCGGGCGTGAACGCGGTGTGGTCGAAGAGCCAGTCGGCCAGGTACCGGAACCGCCCGGTGAGCAGCTGCTCCGGCAGCTGCAGGACCTGGTTGAACGCGAACCACCACACGCTGAAGCCACCCGGCCGCGGCAGCAGCGGGATCTGGTAGAAGCTCTCGTCGGGGTGCAGCACGTCCATGAACGCGACCTTGTTCGTCGCGGCCGGGAAGTTGGCGGCGAACGCGAACGCGCTCATGCTGCCGAGGTCGTGCCCCACGACGTTGACCTTGGTGTAGCCGAGCTTGCGGATCAGCTCGTGGATGTCCGTGGCCATCGTCTTCTTGTCGAAGCCGCCCGCGGGCTTCTCCGACCCGCCCATGCCGCGCAGGTCGACCGCGATGACGCGGAACTTCGCCGCCAGCGCGGGCATGATCTTGTGGTAGAGCCACCACGTCTGCGGCCACCCCGGCAGCAGCACCAGCGGCTCTCCCGTGCCGCCGGTGACGTAGTGCAGGCGCACCCCGTTCACCTCGGCGTAGTTGTGCCGGAAGCCCGGGAGGTCGGGCTCCCGGTGCTTCGAGGCGTCCGCCCCGGCGGTTCCCGCCGTCGCGGCGAGCGCCGCACCGGCGCCCAGTGCGAACACGCTGCGTCTGTTCAGCTCCATGACCCCTGACCCCTGTCCGTAGCTCGGCGCGGACATCCGAACAAGCCGCGCTCGAACACCGGTGGAGTTCGGGGGAGGAGGTGCGCGGGACCGGGTCAGCCCAGCTCGGCGGAGTCGGTGAGCCGCAGCTTGCGCCGCGCCCGCTGGTAGAACGTCGTCATCCCGAGCCGCACCACGCGCGCGGCGGCCGCCCGGCCCCGCAGCGACACGCGCTGGCCCGGTTCGACGTGGCCCGCGACCATGCCGTCGACCTCGACGGCCAGGCGGCCGCTCGACGGCAGGAGGTCGAGGTCCACGTCGTCGTCGACGGACAGGACCACGCCCCGGCTGTAGGCGGAGTGCGGCGCCGCCGGGGTGACCAGCAGGGCCTCCACGGACGGGCTGGTGATCGGCCCGCCCGCCGAGAAGCTGTAGGCCGTCGAGCCGGTCGGGGTGGCGACGATGACGGCGTCGGCGGAGTAGCTGACGAACGGCTGCCCCGCCACCCGCACGGCCACGCGGGCGCTGCCCTGGCCGGGGGTGCGCACGACGGCGACGTCGTTGAAGGCGGTGATCTTCTGGTCGCCGAAGGTGGCGTCCACGGCGAGGCGGGGCTCGACGGTGAAGTCGTGGGCGTCGATGGCGGACAGGGCCGCGGGCAGGTCCGGCACGTCGACCTCGGCCAGGAAGCCGAGCTTGCCCAGGTTCACGCCGAGGACCGGCGCGTGCGCGCCGTCGGCCAGCCGCATGGCCCGCAGCATCGTGCCGTCACCGCCCAGGCTCACGACCAGGTCGGCGCGGCGGCCGAGCTCCTGCGCCGAGACCGGGGTGGCCTCGCAGCGCAGGCGCTGGATCTCGTCGGAGATGCCGAGGATCTCCACGCCGCGTTTCGCCGCCCAGCCGAGCACGGCCTCCACGGCGGCGGCGGAGTCTCGTTGCGGGTGCAGCACCAGGCCGGCGGCGTGCACGTCAGGTCGTCCTCAGTCGCGTCACCCCGTCAGTCTGCCGAATTCCCACGGGTCGTGTGCGCTGAAGAGCGTGACCTCGGCGGAGTGGTCGCGGGCGAGGGCCCTGAGCGCGGCCTGCGTGCCCACCCGCCGGTCGTGGTCGACCGCGGACCTCGTCTGGATGACGTCGAAGAGCGGGTGCGGTTCGGGGTCTTCGTCCAGTTCGCGGTGGTAGTAGTAGGCGTCGCCGCAGTGCAGGAGCCACCGATCGCCGTCGTGGACCGCGACGCCCGCGTGGCCCGCGCTGTGTCCGCCCAGCGGGACCAGCCTGATCTCGGGCAGGTCGGCCGGCCGGACGGCGTCGAAGCCGAACCACCGGTCGTTCGTGGACTCGTGGGCGCGCCACCGCGGACCGTGCGTCCAGTGCGCCGGGCGGTAGCGCAGGCTCGGTGCCTCCCGCAGCGCCGCCTCCAGTTCACCGGCCAGGACGTGGACCGCGGCGCCCAGGAAGTCGGGGAGTCCGCCGCAGTGGTCGACGTCCAGGTGCGTGAGGACGACGTGGCGGACGTCCGTCGCGTCGAAACCCATGCGTTCGATCTGGCGGATGGCGGTCTCTTCTTCTTCGAGCGCCGGTTCGACCTGGGCGACCCAGGACGGGTCGAGGGTGCCGGCGGGATCGCGGACGTTGCCGAGACCCAGTCCGGTCTCCACGAGCACGAGGCCGTGGTCCGTCTCGGCGAGCAGGCAGTGGTTCACGGCCGGGATGCTCGGCAGGCCCTCGCGCGTGGGCTCGACCGAGCGCATGGAACCGCAGTTCAAGTGGTGGATCCGCATGGCGGTGATCGTGCGACTTGAAGCGCGGTTCAAGTCAAGGCGCTACCGTCGCACCCGTGCTGGACATCGCCGAGGTCGCGGAGAAGTCGGGGCTGGCACCGTCGGCCCTGCGGTTCTACGAGAAGAAGGGCCTGCTCGCGCCGAGCGGCCGCAACGGGTTGCGCCGCACCTACGACCCGGAGGTGCCGCCACGCCTGACGATGATCACCTGCGCCCGCCGGGCCGGGTTCACCATCGCGGAGATCAGCCGGTTCTTGGTCGCGATGCCGGGCGACGCCGCCACTCGCGCCAGGATGGCCGAGAAGGCGCGGCTGCTCGAAGAGGACATCGCCCGCTTGCAACGCATGCGTGACAGCCTCGACCACGCGGCCACGTGCACGCACGAGCCGTTGGTCGAGTGTCCGGACTTCAAGCGCGCGCTCAGGCCCTGAGCTCAGCCGCAGAAGTCGGTGATCGTCCGCGTCAGCACGTCGGTGAGCCGGTCGAGCGAGGCGAGGTCGACGTGCTCGGTGGCGGCGTGGGCGCCCGCGCCGTCGACCCCGAACAGCAGGCAGGGGATGCCGGCCGCGGCGAGCAGCGCGCAGTCGGTCCAGAACGGCTCGGCCCTGATCACCGGCGGCTCGCCCAGGTTCGCGACCAGCGTGCGCACGACCTCCGCCCCGGGGTCCGCCTCGAACGGGTCCCTCGCGAGGCCGCGGGTGAGCGTCGCGCGGAAGTCGGGGACGGTGTCGCCCAGGTGGGCGAGCACGGCGCGCAGCTCGTCCTCGGCGTGCTGCGGGGTCTCGCCGGGGACCGTGCGGCGTTCGAGGGTGATCCGGCAGCGCGACGGGTAGGTCGAGGCCTCCTCGCCGCCACCGATCAGCGACGCGTGGACGGTCCCGGTGCCGAGCAGGGGGTGCCGCGGCCCGGCCGCGAGGTCGTGGCCGAGCCGTTCCAGCGCCACGAGGAAGTGGCCGGCCTTGGCGATCGCGTCCACGCCGAGCTCCGGCCGCGAGCCGTGGGCCGCCCTACCCTCGACCTCCACGTCGAACCAGACGAAACCCTTGTGCGCCAGCGTGACCTCGAGGTGGCTGGGCTCGGTGACGATCGCCGCGTCGGCGGTGAAGCGCTCCAGCACCTCGGCCGTGCCGGAGCTGCCGTGTTCCTCGTCCGCGACGCACGCGACGATGACGTCGCCGCGCAGGTTCGTGGCGTTCGCCGCGGCGACCATCATCGCCGCCACGCCGCCCTTCATGTCGAACGTGCCGCGGCCGAACATCTTGCCGTCCCTGATCTCCGGCCGCAGCGCGTCGCCGTCGTAGCCCGCGAGGCCGACGGTGTCGACGTGACCGTTGAGCATCAACGACTTCCCGCCGCCGCTGCCCTGGCGGACGGCGACGACCGACGGCCGGCCGGGCCGCCGTTCCAGGCGGTGGACCTCGAAGCCGCGGGCGGCGAACCAGCCGGAGCAGAAGTCGGCGATCTCGCGCTCCCCGGCGCCGCCGGGGACGAGGTCGGGGTTCACCGAGTCGAGGGAGACGAGCCGGGCGAGCAGGTCACGTGGGGTCACGGGCGTCCTTCCGTGCTGATGAGAACGACGGTGGCGAGGTCGGCGAACTCGTGCCGGGCGGCGCGCAGCCCGGCGAGCGGTGCGGCGCCGCACGGTCCGGAGTGGACACCCAGCGCGTGCAGGTCGGCCATCGCCTTGGCGCAGTCGGCGTCGGAGATGGCGACTGCGGCGTCCAGGCCGTCGCGCAGGAACGGCCAGGAGGTGGTGGACGGCGTGCCGCAGTTGAGGCCGGCCATGACCGTGTCCGCGGTCGGCACGGTCGTGAGCTTGCCCGCCCGGAGGCTCGCGAGGACGCAGGCGGCGGTGTCGGGTTCGACGGCGAGCAGCCGCGTCCGGGAGGCGCGCCCGCGGTAGTGGGTGACCACGGCCTGCGCGAACGAGCCGACGCCGACCGGGACCACGACCAGGCCGGGTTCGTGGCCGAGCTGCTCGTCGACCTCGTGGCAGAGCGTGCCGTAGCCCTCGACGATCCAGCCCGGGACCTCCTCGTAGCCCGGCCGGCCCATGTCCTGCACGAGGACCCCGTCGGCTTCGGACGCCCGTTGGACCGCGTCGTCGTAGGTGCCGTCGACGCCCGTGACCTCGGCTCCTTCTTCCTTGATGGCCTCGATGGCGGGCTGCGGCACGGTGTGCGGCACGAAGACGTGCGCGCGTTGGCCGTGCATGGAAGCAAAGCGGGCAACGGCACGACCGTGGTTGCCGTCGGTCGCCGTGGTGAGCGTGACCTGTCCGGTCCGGCCGGTGAGGACGCGGTGAACGGCCCAAGAGGCGCCGAGGGCCTTGAACGCGGGCAGGCCCAGGCGGGAAGATTCGTCCTTGACGAACAGGCGGCCGGCCCCGAGCTCGGCGGCGAGGGCGGGGAGCTCCGTCAACGGGGTGGGCGCGTAGCCGGGCAGCCGTGCGTGGAACTCGCGCACCCCGGCGGGCGCGGGCGGGCACGTCCAGTCCCGGGCGTGTGGCTGCGAGAACATCATGCGCACCAGCGTGGTGGTGGCGCGGATCATCGGTCCAGCGCACGTTCCCGATCTGTACCGGTGGGAGAATTCGACGAATC
The DNA here is from genome assembly GCF_042725365.1 of Lentzea sp. NPDC060358. Taxonomy (NCBI): domain Bacteria; kingdom Bacillati; phylum Actinomycetota; class Actinomycetes; order Pseudonocardiales; family Pseudonocardiaceae; genus Lentzea; species Lentzea sp. NPDC060358. The sequence goes on from NZ_JBHXCW010000264.1 coordinate 9,419, forward strand.
GCGGAGGTTACCGGTGACCGAGGACGAGCTGATCGTCGAGTTCGCGCTGACCCGCCTCGACCACCCCGGGCTCGACCTGGAGGAGGTCGCCGGGCTCGTGGTCCGCCGGGTGGGGCCCGAGCGGATGCTGGAGTTCGCGGGGCTGACCCTCGCGCACCGCGACGAGCTGCGGGGAGCGGTGTTCCCGGCCGCCGTCGAGCACGTGCTGCGGGTCGTGCTGACGCTGCGCGGGCCGCGGGACTAGAGACCCCGCACGGCCTCCCTCGTCAGTTCGACGACGCGCACGGCCAGCGGGGACAGCGTCCGGTTCGCCTGCCAGGCCAGGTGGATCTCCCGCGGTGCCAGGGCGGGAGCGAGCTCGTGCGTGCACAGCACGTCGTCCGGTTGCAGGTCCAGCGCCAGGGCCGGCATCACCGCGAGCCCCATGCCCGCGCGCACCATCGAGAGCACGCCCCGGTTGTCGGCCGTGCGGAACACGACCAGCGGCCGGACGCCCGCCTCGGCGTAGACGCGTTCGACGCGGGCCTGGTCGCAGATCGGCGGCTGGGCGACCACCGCCGCGCCGTCGAGCGCCGCGAGCGGGACGGGCCCGCCGGTGAACTGGCCCCTGCGCGCGACGAGCACGTACGGGTCGTCGAGGAGCTTGGTCTGCTCGACGTCACCGGTCAGCCGGCCGTCGAAGAACACCAGGTCCAGACCTTGCACGTCCGGCTGGTCGGTCTCCTCCTAGAC